>JAKIZO010000034.1:19504-19783 GCA_022707965.1 Bacteroidota bacterium | reverse complement strand
GAATTAGATTAACATCGGATATATTGACCCCACCCCAACTTTTTGATGTTGTTATGTTTAAAGAATAGTTACCATTTGATAATCCCGAAAAAACAAAGTTGCCAAGAGAATCTGTCGTGGTTTGAGCAACTTGTTGCCCTGAAGCGTCCCGCAACTGAACTATGCAGTTGTTCATCGGTGTTTGAGTGTTGTTTTCGTATTTAATTGTTCCTTGGATTTGATAAAGTTGCTGCATAGGTGTTGAAAACTTCCTTTGAGCAGACCATTCGCTTAACTGAG
>JAKIZO010000034.1:0-19489 GCA_022707965.1 Bacteroidota bacterium | reverse complement strand
CCGCCAATAATAAGTCGTTGCGAATGAAAGCGTATCAATTGGATAATTAGTGGATTGCGTGCTATCATTAACAAAAATATTCGAGAACGAACTATCGGTAGCAATTTGAATAATATAACTTTGTGCATTATGTGAGCTATCCCAAACGAAAACAACAGAATTCGAAAGCAAAGTAGAATCATTTTGGGGCGAAACTAAATTGGGTGGAAGTAATTTCGGCTCTGTTCTGAATTCTCTAACCTCTGACCAGGCAGAAGAATCGCCACTTGCATCGTAAGATTTCACACGCCAATAGTACAAGGTATTTGTGTCCAGCTTTGATTGGAGGGGAATAGTTTTCGAGGTGCCATTGGCAGTATCATTAAAAGCAAGAATAGAGAAATTACTGAATCTGGAAACCTGAATTCTATTGTATGAAGCAAATGGGTCGTTGGACCAGGTAAATTGTGCTAATAGAGGAACGTTTGTTGCCCCTGAATCGGGTGAAATAAGAGTTGGTGGCGATAAAGTATGCTGTGCAAGAATTCTGCCGTTTCCACCTACAATCCAGCTTTTATTTAGCGAAACATATTTAACGCTATTAAAATTAACTGCTTGCGGCAGTCCCGAGTTTTGCGAAACCCATTGCGTACCACCGTTTGTTGTTGCGAGTATTGTGCCTCCATCGCCCACTGCCCAGCCTCTGTTTATATCAAGGAAGTGAACTCCATAGAGCCAGTTGCTGGTATTCGAAGTTTGCGGGAACCAATAGGTGCCGCCGGAAGTAGTTTTGTATATTAAACCACCACCGCCGACTGCCCATCCGTAGTTGAAATTAACGAAATGAACGCTATAAAGCGGGAGGGTTCCGCCTACTGATTGAGTGAACCAATTTGTTCCGCCATCGTAAGTCAATAGGATTGTTCCATTTTGTCCGACAGCACAACCGAAATATTCATCAACAAAATGAACACTTAGAAGAATAAGATTTACAAAGCTTGTTTGGGCAACCCAGGTTGTTCCGCCGTTAGTTGTTTTGCGGATAGTGCCACTTTGACCGACCACCCAGCCGACCATATCATTTACGAAATGGACACCGAAAAGTGTGTTGCTTGTGCCGCTTGTCTGAGCAACCCAGGTTGTTCCGCCGTTGGTAGTTTTGCGGATAGTGCCACTTTGACCGACCACCCAGCCGACCGTATCATTTACGAAATGGACGCCGAACAGTGTATTGCTTGTGCCGCTTGTCTGTGAAAGCCAATTAACTCCGCCGTTAGTTGTTTTGCGGACAACACCAGCATTACCGACTGCCCAACCCAAGGTAGAATCTAAAAAGAAAACATCTCTTAATTCTTCCGTTGTGTTGCTTTGCTGAACAATCCAACCTGAATATAATTGACAACACACAAGAAAAGAAACAACCAGGAATATTATTGTTCTCATAAAGAGGCCTTTTGCAGTGATAGTAATAAAAAATCTCTACGATAATTTATTAAAATATCGTATTATTTTATGACTAATTATCGTTAATTTTATTCTTATCTTTAGAGCGAATAAGTATGATATTTTGTATTTAAATTTTATTCAGATTAGCAAACAAATCCAAATAGACTGTATTATAATTACAAGGCTTAGAACCTTCGGAAGGTTTGGAACCTTCCGAAGGTTTTTATAATAGTAGCACAGACATTCTTGTCTGTGAATGCAAAATCCGATGTTTTTTGGATAATTATTTGTGATATTTGATTATATAAAAACAAAATGATGAATATTTCGTCAAAAATTTGTCTTCGTTAATTTTTGAAAATTCTGGAGGTCAATTAATGGATGTAGAACTACTATCTCGCTTTCAATTTGCTTTAACGGTTGGTTTTCATTATATCTATCCTCCAATGAGCATTGGGCTTGGCTTGCTGCTTGTGATAATGGAGGGAATGTATATGAAAACCAAAGATATTCGCTACCATAACATAACAAAATTCTGGGTCAAAGTTTTTGCATTGATTTTTGCGCTTGGTGTTGCTTCCGGCATTGTAATGGAGTTTCAGTTCGGGACAAACTGGGCGGCATATTCGCGTTTCGTTGGTGATGTGTTCGGTAGTGCTCTGGCGGCTGAGGGGATTTTTGCCTTTTTCCTTGAATCGGGCTTTCTTGCCGTCCTGGTGTTCGGCTGGGACAAAGTGAAACCAAGAACGCATTTTATTGCTACTATAATGGTTGCATTTGGGGCACATCTTAGCGCTGTATGGATACTGGTTGCAAATTCCTGGATGCAAACACCCGCCGGCTTCCATATTGTTGGCGAAGGCGCTATGGCACGTGCCGAAGTAACAAATTTCTGGGAAGTTGTCTTCAACCCATCAACACTCGAAAGATTGTCGCATACTATTTCGGCTGCGTGGATAACAGGTGCTTTCCTTGTATTGAGTGTCAGTGCATATTACTTGATTAAGGGACGCCACCATTTCTTTGCAAAGCAATCAATGAAAATTGCTCTTGTGGTAGCTGCTTTTGCTACTTTAACGCAATTGATAACTGGTCACGCAAGCGGTGTGCAGGTTGCAAAAACTCAACCCGCAAAAATGGCTGCATTCGAAGGTCATTATGAAACTGGTCCTGCGGACCTCTACCTTTTTGGTTGGGTTGACGAAGAAAACAATAAAACTTACGGATTTAAAGTTCCCGGTATGCTTTCCTGGCTTATTTATGGAGATAGCAAAACACCTGTAACCGGACTTAACGAATTTGCAAAAGAGGATAGACCGCCTGTTCAAGTTGTTTTTCAGGCATATCATATTATGATTACAATTGGTATGCTCTTGATATTAATTGCTTATCTTGGGGTGTTTTTCTGGTGGCGCGGTAAACTGGAAAATGTTCGGTGGTATCATCACGTTTTGGTGTGGAGTGTGCTCCTGCCGCATCTGGCTAACCAAATCGGCTGGATTGCAGCTGAGGTTGGACGCCAGCCCTGGATTGTTTATGGTATTATGCGAACAAAAGATGCTCTTTCGAAAACAGTAAACTCAAGCGAAGTGTTGTTCTCCCTAATTTTATTCACTGCTATATATTTACTACTGTTCTTGCTATTTTTGTTCCTGCTGGATAGGAAAATCAAGCACGGTCCCGACGTTTACGAAGATACAGACGATGTATATTCCCAACAAAAATATATCTTTGAAAAAAATTAGGAGGAAAATATATGTTTGAGTTCTTAGATTTAAATTTAGTCTGGTTTATTCTAATAGCAATATTATTCACAGGATACGCAGTGTTAGATGGGTTCGACCTTGGAGTTGGTGCGTTGTATTTGCTTGTGAAAGACGATACTGATAGAAGAATTTTGCTGAATTCTATCGGACCAATCTGGGATGGCAACGAAGTCTGGCTGGTAACGGGGGGAGGTGCGCTATTTGCTGCATTCCCACACGCTTACGCAACTGTTTTTTCAGGATTTTACGTTGCATTTATGATATTGCTTTTTGTGTTGATTTTCCGCGCTGTTGCAATTGAATTCCGTAGCAAACACGAATCGAAAACTTGGCGTCGCAATTGGGATATTGCTTTTTCCATTTCTAGTATATTAATTGCTTTGCTTATGGGTGTTGCTATGGGCAATATTATTGTTGGTTTGCCCGTGCAAAATGATTTTGAGCTTCGCACAACTTTATTCAGCTTACTTACTCCTTATCCTATTCTTGTCGGTATTACAACCGTTGCATTATTTATGATGCACGGAGCAATATATCTTGTGATGAAAACCGAAGGCGAACTACAAGCAAAAGTGCGCGCTTGGGTGAATAATACCATCATTTTCTTTGTGATTTGCTATGTTTCGACTACTATGGTAACCTTGACCTTCTTCCCGCAAATGATAGCAAATATCAAAGAATATCCAATTCTGTTTGTTGTTCCGCTGCTTAATATGCTTGCTATTGCTAATATTCCACGAGAAATACATCACGGACGTGAGTTTAGGGCATTTCTATCGTCCTGCGCTTCAATTGTTGCACTGCTTACTTTGTTCGCAATTGGTATTTTCCCGAATATTGTGCCCGCCGCAGACCCAGCAAACTCGCTAACTATTTACAACGCTGCTTCTTCACAAAAAACTTTAAGCATAATGCTTATCATTGCTTTAATCGGTATGCCATTTGTTGTTGCCTATACAGTTTCAATTTACTGGATTTTCCGCGGAAAAGTCAAACTTAACAAAATGAGCTATTAAAGTCATAGAACCTTCCGAAGGGTCAGAAACCTTCGGAAGGTTATGGCGATTTATTCCACAGACAAAAATGTCTGAGCTACCATTTATAAAAAAACCTTCGGAAGGTTCCAATCCTTCCGAAGGTTCTCAGCCTGGCAATAACGAGACAACTTGATTAAAACACATCTATTTCCCGCAGTTTATATTCGCAAGTTTGTATTCACAGACAGGAATGTCTGTGCTACCAATTAAAAAACCTTCGGAAGGTTCCAATCCTTCCGAAGGTTCTCAGCCTTGTGATTTCGGGGCAGTCGCTTTGCAACTGCTTATTTACTTGCTTTCTGATTAATACCGCCCGAAATCATCTTCATCGAGTTTGATAATATCAGATGGGTCGATGTTACTTGTGTAATCGGTGCCGTCGCCAAAATTTATTTCGCTATGTTCGGTTTGTTCGCTTTGGTGGTGAGGAAGCGAACGGCTGCGGCGTCCCGAAACATAATGCGAACTTTCATAGTTGCTGAACGCAACATTTTCGTTGTTCAATTTAAACCTTGCAATCATAGCTTTCAATTGAGCAGCCTGACCTGATAGTTCTTCGGCAGCGGAAGCACTTTCTTCGGCGCTTGCTGTGTTGGTTTGAGTAACTTTGTCGATTTGCGAGAGCCCTTCGTTGATTTGCGAAATAGCAAGAGCCTGCTCGTTAGACGAAGTTGCAATTTCGCCAACAATATCAGCAACTTTGGTTGAACTGTTTTTGATTTCTTCCAGAGCTTCGCCTGTGCGGACAGCAATCATAGAGCCATTTTCTACTGCTTTGATACTGTTTTCGATGAGTTCTGATGTTTCCTTAGCGGCGGTTGCCGAGCGGGCTGCTAGATTGCGAACTTCTTCGGCAACAACGGCGAAACCTTTGCCGTGGCGTCCTGCACGGGCAGCTTCGACTGCTGCGTTCAGTGCAAGCAAGTTTGTCTGGAAGGCAATTTCATCGATAACTTTGATAATTTTCGAAATGTTGCGGCTCGATTCGGTGATTTCTTCCATTGCATTGTTGAGTTGTAGCATTTCGCGGTTGCCTTTTTCGGCAGCTTCTTTTGCTTCGAAGGTAAGTAGATTAGCCTGGTTGGCGTTCTCGGCGTTTGTCTTGGTTTGAGAACCGATTTGAGCCATCGAGCTTGTAATTTCTTCGAGCGAAGCAGCTTGTTCGGTTGCACCCTGCGAAAGTGCAGTGCTTGCATCGCTCACCTGCATAGCCCCGCGAGTAACTTCGTCAACTGTTACAGCAACCTGAGTGAGTAGTTCGTTCAAACTATCTATTGTAGAGTTCAGCGCTTCTTTGAGTTTCAAGGCATCGCCTTTGTAGTTGCCTTCTACTTTTCGAGTAAGGTCGCCGTTTGCAAGACCTTCCAGCACCTGTATAGTTTCTTTGAAAGGCATTTGTTCAATTGTAGTATTGAGTGCATTCACCAGTATAGCGTGGTCGCCTTTGTAATTTCCTGTTACTTTTAGCGACAAATTGCCTTCTGCCATTTGTTTAAGTGCATCTGTAACGTCATTAATCGGTTCGAGCAGATTATCAAGCATTTTGTTTATCCCGACAGCAGTTTCTCTATACATACCTTCAACTTTGTCGGCGTTCATTCTGGATTTGAGATTTCCTTCTGTAATGTTTTCTATTAATCCATTCAATCCATCGTTGAAGTTTATTTCATCTGTTTGATCCAACCACTCAACCACATAAGCAAGACGTTCGCCATTTTTATTGTTTATTGGAGAAACGTTTAATCTGAATTTACCTTCGCCCATAGAAATCAAAGCTCTGTGAGTTGATGTTAAATTTGAAAGCAATGCTTTTTGATGCGATGGATTTTTATGGAATTTATCAATTGAATTTCCTATCACATTATCAATTGAAAAATCAGGTAGATGTGATTTAATATTGTTTATGTGTTTCCTGAATAATTCAAAATTAGAACTGTTGACGAAATTAATAATTCCATTCTTATCGCCTATCATAACATTTGCACTCATCGAATTAATAATATTTACAACACTCATTAAAGTATTATTGACGCCTGCAACGATATTTCTATATTCGCCTTCGTATTTGTTTTCGTCAACTTCTACATTTAAATTGCCAAGCATTGCGTTTTCAGATAGGAATATTACATCTTTTGCAAGCTCACGCACTGAGTTTATTGTTTTATTAACACTTTGAATTAAAATATCAGTTGATGAACGTTCCTGTATTGAAATATCTAAATTACCTTTTGCAACTTGAACTAATACATCGGAAATATTTTGAGTTGCATCGATGAGAACATTCAGATTATTCTTAATTTCATTGAAATCGCCTTTGTATTCATCAACAATTCTTGGTGGAACGTCGCCTTTCGATATGCGGTCGATGTATTCAGCGGCAACGTTGAGTGGACGAACAATGTTATTGATAGTTTCGTTCAGTCCGTTAATAAGAGTTCTGAAAACGCCTTGATGTTTATTTGCATCGACACGAACATCCAGTTTACCATTGGCGGCTGCACTGGTCATAATATCCGTATCTTTTACGAGAAGTTCAAGAGTGTCGATGAGTACATTCATATTATTTTTAATTTCGTTGAAATCGCCTTTGTATTCATCAATAATCTTAGGTGGAACGTCGCCTTTCGAAATACGGTCGATGTATTCAGCGGCAACGTTGAGCGGACCGATAATAGCATCGAGTGTGCTATTTAATCCTTGAACTAATTGCTTGTATTCACCCTGGAATTTTGTTGCATCAGCTCTGACATCAAGCTTACCTTCTGTTGCAGAATTACCTAATTTCTGAACGTCCTGAACCATAGTTTTGATAGTATGCACCATTTTATTCATAGACGCAAGCAAGCTGTTTGTATCGCCCTGCTTCAAATTAATATTCATTGAGAAATCGCCTTCGGCAACCTTGTTCGCAATTTCTTGCACTTCTTTCGGGTCGGCACCAAGTTGCTTCATCACAGAACGAACGATAATAAATATAATTCCAATTACTACTGCCAATGCAAAAAGCACAGCAATAAAAATTGTTGTTCGAAGTTCAGAAAATATTGCTTCGTAGTCCTCAGTATACCACCCTACTGTAATGAAGCTTTTTATTGGTTCTAAATATCTGAAATACTGGGTTTTTTCTCTACCTTTCCAGTCATATACAACAAAGCCATTTTTCTTTTCCTTCATTTCTTTAAAGAAATCGTATTCTGCTAACGATAACCCAACAGATTGAGGATGAGCTGTCAGAACACCTTCTTCATCTACAATATACGGATAACCCGAACCGAAGTATTTCTTCGTCTTGAAGTCTTCAGATAAAGCTGTATAATTGATTTCAGGTTCACCAACAAATAAAATTCCCTTGATTACGCCATTCACTCTTATCGGTTCGTATGCTGTTATATACCAGGAATCAACAACCCAGGCTCTTCCTATATATCTTTCGCCTTTTTCGATAGCCTGTGCGACTGGGCTATCGAAAGGAATGAATGTTCCAACAGCTCTTTTTCCTTCTTTTGTTATCACGTTTGTAGAAATACGTAAGTAACCTTTTGGTGTCTTTTGAAAAATTGTAGAAGCGTGAACGCCAAAACCTTTAATTTTATCTACAATCTCAAAATTATTTTGTATTGGTTTCCCTGCAATTATCCATTTATTAACGACTTGTTCACCTACTTTAACTTGCTCAGTTGTTTCATTAATACTTCCTAAGGAATTGAAGTAATTACTCGCTAAATTCATTGCAACTGTAACAGATTTCCTCTTCGATTCAACTTCCAGATTAATCATCTGGGTGTAGTTGTTCAAGTATTCTTCAATTGTTTCCTTGTAGGTTTTGTCAATAACTTCCTTCTGGAAATTATAAACATAAAATCCAAAGACAACAAAAGCGATAACTACTATACCGCCAATAAATGTGTAAAGTTTAACATTAAGTTTCATAACTAAAACCCTTATATAGTTCAATAGAAATATATTTTATTACAACAATACCGAATTAATATAATAATTTAGAAATAAACAAAGACAAAATCAATTAAAATAGACCTCCATTTTTTTCAAGAACTTTGTTTCAATAATAATTCTCCCAATCAACGGCTTTTCCGACATTTTTATTTTTCGGTAATACTCACGAAAACTTGAATAAAATTTAATATCTTAACGAAAATAATAACTTATTAGTATTGTATTTTTAATAAAAATGTTACTCTCTTATGTAAAATAGAAAAAACTGTTTAAAAAATGATTTCATAAAAATTAAAATCGGTGAATTAAACCTGTTCGCTAAGCCTCGATAGTTTTGCATCAAGGTTCAACACTATTCGAGGTAAAAATGTGGATTGAGGTATTTCGAACAGGTAATTTTAACGATAGCAAGGGGCGCCCATTCTTTGCCGACAGCGTTACACTCGAAGCAATTGAGCGTACCTATAACGCTGCAACAGAGCACGGATACGAAGCTCCGCTTGTGAAAGGTCACCCGAAAGACGACGCACCCGCCTATGGTTGGGTGGAACGCCTTGCACGGCGCGGCAATAAGCTCCTGGCAAAGCTCAAGGACCTATCGAATGAAATTATCGAGGAAGTGCGGGAAGGCAAATATCGCCGCGTTTCAATTGCACTGACGCCCGAGCTGCTGCTTCGGCACGTCGGTTTGCTTGGCGCTGCTACTCCCGCAGTTGATGGGCTTGCCACTGTTTCCTTCGACGATGGCGAGTGCGATTGCTACTCATTCGCTTACGATTTTCTCAACCGTACAGACGAAGAAAACGAAATTCATACTCTCACCGAACAGAACAATCGTCTCAACGAACAAATTGCAATGCTCCAAGAAAAGCTTCGCAAGCTCGAATATAGCGAGTTTGTCGAGAACTTTCTTGAACGCAACAAACTTCTGCTCAAAAACCAGGCAATGAAAGAAAAACTTGTCGATTTGCTTGTGCGGTGTGATGAATTAACTCACAAATTCCGCGAGGAAATTTCATTTAATCTTGCCGAAGACATTATCTCTATTCTTGATTGCATCAAGCCGTCTGCGTATTTCAGTCAATTGAGTATTCCGAACGCAGGGAAAATCGAACACCAGTTCGAAGGCAAAAAAGTAGATGAAAACCGCCTTGAAATCCACCGCCGAGCAATAGAGATGACTATGGAAAATCCAAATATTACCTACCAACAAGCTTTAAATATTTTACAAGGAGGAGAAAATGCCTAATCAAACTTATGAATTAAGAACGCTCGACCCCGTGCTAACCACTCTTGCACAGGGATATGTTAACCGCAAGTACGTCGGGAAGGAGCTTTTCCCCGTTGTCGAAGTGAGCAAGCAAAAGGGACGCATCCCTGTTTTTGGCAAATCTGCCTTTGTGGAACGTTCCACCGAACGCGCAATGGGCAGCAATTCCAACCGCCTTCCGCAAACTGAATTCGACTTGCTGGAATTCGAAACAATCGAACGCGATGTCGAGATGGCTGTCGATTATCTTGAAGAAGAACAAATTCAGGATTTCTACAAATACGAGCAATACACCGTCCGCCAATTAATCGATATTCTGGAACTTAACTGCGAAATCGAAGCTGCAAAAATTGCAACCAATCCTGATAATTATCCGAGCGACAACAAAATTATTATCGACGAAACAAGTTCGCTTAATTTAACTTATAATTCGACTGAAATAATCAAAGAAGCAATCGAACGAGTTCGTTCCAGTATCGGAGTTCACCCAAATACAATGATAATGAGCTACCCGATTTACCAGATTATTAATAATGATATCGTTTTGCAGGATAGATTTAAATATGCGGGAATAACTTCACTGAATACAAAAATTATTTCCGACTTTTTTGAAATTCCGAAGGTGAAAATTGCAACAACTGTTTTTTCGCCTGATGGAACGAGCTTCGAAAACGTATGGGGCAATTCTATTATTCTTGCGTTTGTCGATGATAGTTCGCCCGAATTACGTAACGAATTCAATCCAAGCTTTGGCTACACACTTCGCAGACGCGGTATGCCCGAAATTGACACATACTATGAGAACGGCGGTAAAATCAAAGTCGTTCGCGCAACAGATAATTATTGCTTGAAAATGACTTCACCACAAGCTGGATGTTTAATATTAAATCAAATATAATCAGGAGGGAATATGAAAAACAGCGTTCTTTATCAGCCCGGTCATAAAGTAACATTCAAAGCAAGTGATAATTTGCTGCCATATCGATTTATCGGTTACAACGGTTCGCACTGCACCGCCGGAAGCAAATCGCTCGGTGTAACGGAACGCAAATGGGCAACTAATAAAAATGCAAGTGTAGTTATATTAGGCACTGTTCCCGTCGAGGCAGTGGGTAGCATCGCGGTGGGAGACAACCTTGCAAGCGACGCCCAGGGCAGAGCCGTCGTAGCAACTTCGGGAGCAGCCGTCAACGCCCGCGCACTGGAAGCAACTGCAAACGGCGGAATTATCAAAGTGCTTCTTGTTCCATAAATTTATCGGAATGTGCTATGCAATGGGCAACAATAGATGATTTGATTTCGGAGCTCGGCGAAAGCAAACTCGCCGAGCTTTCGGGCGATGGCAACGAAATTGACCAATCAGTGGTTGATGAGGTGCTTTCGGCTGCAACCGAAGAAGTGAAAGCTTATGTTTTCGTCCGTTACGAACTCAAAGACGCACCCATTCCGACGCTTTTACGAAATTTGACGAAAAAAATAGCGATACATAATCTATATTTGCGTAATAGACGCGAAATGATTGTTCCAATCGAAGTTGCCAACGAAAAAAGCGACGTTGTTCGCCTGCTTGTGGAAATTGCCAGAGGGAACGTAAAAGTGGAACTTCCCGAAAAAGCACTGCAAATCATATTCCATTCGGGCGACCGCCTATTTGACAATGTTCATTTAGAAGAATTTAGAAATTTCAGGGAGTAGAAAATGAAATATTCAGAGAAAAATAAACTTGAAAAGGCAGCAGGTTGGGTTCTTCGTAATTCAGTTTGGTTTATTCCATTTGCATTGGGCTTGTTCTTTATGTCGCAATCAGCGATAAAAGAGACGGTCGTTGCCGTAATTGTTTTCGAGGCGCTGGCAATTGGAATTACCTCTATTGCTGCGTTTATTCTTTCGCGAAGCGAGACTATGCGTTATCAAATGTGGAACGCACTTGGTAATATTTTCCTTGGCGTTCACGTGTGCATCGGGTTGGTTGTGCTTGGGGTGTATTTCACTCAAATATAGGTGGGACGATGAAAAGACTGTGTTTGTATGGTGTTCTGCTTTTGCTATTGCCGCTTGGAGCAATTGCCGCCAAACGCTACGAAATCCCCTGCAATGGACTTCTGCTGAAAGAAGCAGTTGCAATAATGTATAGTCAGGTAGGAATTTGCGAGGCAACGAGCAGGAACGACGGCGAAGTCAATAAATACACTCAATCGCTTGGGTTGCGGGGCAATTGTGCGTATTGTGCGGCGGGATTGTGGTGGTGCTTCGAGCAAGCAAGGCAAAAATTAGGCTTGCCCGCAAACTCGCACCCGCTTCCCGCAACTGCCGTCGCAAATGAAATGTTCGATTTTGCTATGAAGCACGGCAAGCAAACAAACTACGTTCCAGGTGTTTACGATTTGATTGTCTGGAAGCGGCAGAACTCATTTCGCGGACACATTGAGTGCGTCGTCGAGGTGCTTGCAGCGGGATTTGTGCGGACAATTGCGTTTAATTCGAGTTCGGTTGTGGCTGGCAAAAGGTGCGAAGGTGTATTCTTGCAGAAGCGAAATGTGTTTCATCCGCTTTCTCGAATGAAAGTGCGTGGTCTGATTGGTTTCAGAGTTGTTTGAGGTGGTCGAGATGCTAATGAAATTATACGAAAATACAGATTTATCGCAAAATTTCGAAACAAACTGGCTTTTGGTGGATTTTTCGGGACGCAAGCCAAACGTAAAAGCAAGGTCGCTCAGCGTGCTTTGGGAAAATGTCGAAGGCGAAATGAAAGGGCAACTGGAATTATTTGCTTCATCTGACGGGAAAATGCAATCTATCGGAGCGGCGATTCCAATCTCTACAAACTCAAACACGCAAGACGCAAGCGTTTTCTTGTTTGTTACGTCGGTTCGCTACATAAAATTTCGTTACAGTTCGAATGGAACAACAAGCGGAAAAATAGAAATTTTCTTAGAAATTCAACCTTAGGTGAATTATGCCATACATATTTTTTCCATCAGTTTCGCAACAGACAATCTGGGGAACAATCGCAGGGAATATTCACCTGCAAAGCGATTTATTAGACTTGGTGAGAAACTTGTCGCTTTCGGAAGTGATTTTGACGTTTGATTTTTCAAAATACGGTGAAATTTCGGCAGGTGAATATTTCTTCCCTCACAAGATTTATCTTCGAAACGGGCAAAAGGCAGAAATCATTGCTTACGAAGTTGGGCTTTCCGTAGGGACAGCGGTAGTCAGTATTTCCCGCAACGGCAGCCTAATCGAGCAGCTTGTGGCAATTCAAGCAAATTCAAGTTTTGCTTCAATTAGTTTGCCCGAACCAATCGAACTTGCTCAAAATGACAAGCTTTCGGTTTCTATTTCTCAACCGGAAAACGCTCAAAATCTACTTTTTAGATTAATTATTCAGGTTGGCAAGAAAGATGAAAACTAATTTGTTTGCCGCGATTTTAGGAATAATTATTGGATTTGCTTTGTTTTATATGATTTTCGGCTTTGCAAAAAGCAGTAATACTGAATTTGTTGTGCAGAGAGAAATTTTTCGCGATACAGTTTTATTGGTTCGTCCACCGAAGGAAATAAAAGTCAAAGCAAAACCGAAAATTCAGTATTCGGACACAATTGCGAACGGTTTTACTTTTTCGCTGGACACTTTGATAATAAAAGACACAGTAAAAATAACATATAGCTACCCAGAAAACAACTTGTTTCTTCGTTTTGCGGCTATGCCCGACACCTTCCGTTACGAACGAACGATATTGAACATCAAGCAGACACAAAGCAGCTGCCAGCTGCAAGATAAGTTGCTTTATGCGGTTTCGGGCATTGCCGTTGGATTAATCATTTCAAAAATAAAGTAGGTGAATTATGCAAAAAAATGTTCTAACGCAAGAACTTGTAAGCCGCGTCCGCCAATATTCGTTTATGAAATACATTGGGCTATTGCCAAATCCCGATAAAGTGCTTAGCTACGCAGGTCGAAGCTACGAAACTTTGCGGGACTTGATGAACGACCCGCACGTTTGGAGTTGTGTGCAATCCCGAAAAAGTGGGATTACAAATTGCAAATGGGAAATTTCGACGAACGACAAAATTGGGCAAGACATCAAAACAATCTTTGAGAAAATTGATTTAAGTTCGCTCATTAGCAGCATATTCAACGCCATTTTGTTTGGTTTTCAGCCAATTGAAATAATCTGGAAGCTGGACAATACGGGCGAATTATCGATTGTGCCCGATAGATTTGTGCCACTGCCACAGGAATACTTCGGGTTTTCCCCGAATGGGAAGCTGTTGCTGAAAGGCAATTCGCTCAATGAGTTTGTTGAACTGCCCGAAGGGAAAATGATATGCCCCCAATATGAAGCAACTTTGCAAAATCCTTATGGAACGGCACTGCTTAGCAAGTGCTATTGGGCTTGCACCTTCAAAAATGGGGCGTTTCGCTTCTGGATGAATTTTATGGAGCGGTATGGAATGCCGCTGCTCATCGGGCAATACCAGCGATACGCAACCACTCAGGAGGTTGAGGCTCTTGCCGATAGTCTGGTGAATATGGCGGAAAACTCTGTGATTGTCGCACCCGAAGGCATCGATATTAAGCTTGCGGAAGCTTCGCGAACAAGTTCGGTGGAACTTTATTATCAGCTTGTCCGCACCTGCAACGCCGAAATATCGAAGGCACTGCTTTCGCAAACCCTTACAACCGAACTCGACAGCGGTTCCTACGCAGCTTCGCGAACGCACTACTCAATCCGTCGCGAAGTGATTATGTCGGACTTGCAGTTTGTTCAGCACTATTTGCAAAAACTGATTGATTTGATTTACAAAGTAAACTCAATTCAAAACACCGATACTAAATTTGTATTCACTCCTGAAAATTTTGCAGACGCTTCCGACGAACAGAAATAAATCGCACGAAGGAGAAATTAATAAATTCCGAAATACAGAAACCTTCGGAAGGGCAAAAGCCTTCGGATATACAGAAACCTTCGGAAGGTTCTAAGCTCGGGAATATTGAGAAAATCTGATAACAAACACGTTTATTTCGCGCTATGAGCAAGCATAGACAGGAATGTCTGTGCTACCTTTATTCTGTTTATTCCTCGTCGCGTGGGAGAGGAGCCAGAATAGGCCCGTCGTCCCTTGATTTATGCGGTTCGCCGCCGTTGGAAGGAATGGAATTATCGTCGAAAATATTAACTTCGCCGGCGTTTTTCTGTGTGTTGGTCAAGTTGTATGGCTTCCAGCTAACTTGCTGAGCAAGTGAATCGACGGGATTGAAAATAAATTTCTTCTGCTTGTAAGGTATTTGAGGGTCGCTGTAAATCAAACTCATAATTTTGCCCCAGAGAGGTGCAGCTGTTCGCCCGCCGTATCCAACCGAACCCAAGCAATCGAAATTAATTTCGTTATAGTCGAAGCCCATCCAAATTCCGCAAACAAGTTGCGGTGTGTAGCCGATGAACCAGGCGTCAGTGCTATTGTTTGTTGTGCCGGTTTTGCCAGCGGCATCAACGTCTTTGAGAAATTGACGCACACGCGAAGCGGTTCCGGCATTAATAACCTGCATCATCATATAAGTCATTTGCTGAGCAATTTCTTTGTCGAAAACATCAGTAATATTTCGGTTGTTCTTCGCTGTGAGAAGCACTTCCCCGTTGTTTGTTTCTATGCTTTCGAAGAAATATGGCGAAATGTGCCAGCCGTTGTTCGCAAAAGTGCAAAAAGCAGAAGTCATTTCGTATGGGCTTACTTCGCCACCACCACCGAGCGAAAGAGCTGGTACTGCTGCCAGTGGTGAGGTAATCCCCATTTTGTTAGCAAGGTCAATTACATCTCGTGGTGATGTTACCTGCGTTATCAGTCGCGCTGCAACTGTGTTTATTGAGCGCGCAAGTCCTGTGGTTAATGAAACGGTTGTTTCCCCATCGTTGCAGCCTGAACCACGCGGCGACCACACTTCACCTGAGGATAGGGTGTAGCTATACGGTCCGCAGGCAACACGGCTATCGGGCGTAAGTCCTTTTATCAACGAGGAAGCGTATACAAATGGCTTGAACGCAGAACCAGGTTGCCGACGTATCTGATAAGCGTGATTAAGTGAGTATTTCGCGTCGGGATTTTCTCGCATAAATTTCGGGGACGCACCAGCCATTGCAAGCACTGCACCAGTTGCAGGGTTCATTATTACAACACCAACCTGAACAGTCGTAACAGCATTTTTCACCGAGTCGATAAATCGCTGGTCGTTCAGCAGTCGTGTCATAATGGCTTTTTTCTGGTCGTCCTTTGCGGCTCGGTAGTCCGTTCGCATAGTTATTGCACGTTTTAGAAGCTTTTGCAGAATATCGTTGCGTCCCTTCCAGCTCCAATTTGCATTAAACGAGTTTTGAATTTCGGGCATATATTCTTCGAGAGCCTGATTGAGCAATTTTTGAATTCGTGAATCAATCGTTGTGTAAATAGTCAGACCATCGCGATACAAATCATATTCCTTCAAACGTGGGTGGTTTGTAAGTTCCTGACGCAACATTTCGACAAAATGAGGTGCAATCCCAAGGCGTGAGCTGCCACCAAGAATAGTAGGACTTGTCTTTGAAGTAGCAAATTCAAGTGGTTCCTCGATTGCTCGCAAATACTGAGCGCTGTTCAAATATCCTTCGTCGTACATTAATTTCAGAACAAGATTGCGGCGTTCCACTGCATCATCGTAATTTTCTTTGCGGTTGTAGTACTCGGGTTTTTTCAGGCACCCGACAAGGTAGGCACACTCGGCGGTAGTAAGCTCGTTTGGTTCTTTATTGAAATATACTTTTGCGGCGACTGCCAGCCCATAAGCACCACGTCCGAAATTTACTGTGTTAGTATATAATTCCAGAATTTCTTCCTTTGTGTAGGTTTTTTCGATTTGAACGGCTGTAACTGCTTCGCGTATTTTACGTTCCATCGTCTGGTCGAAATTCAAATATAAATTCCGAGCTAATTGCATTGTGATTGTCGAGGCACCTTCGCGTCGTGAAGTAAATACATTTTTCACCATCGAATTAAACACACGTCCGACGTGAATTCCCCAGTGTCGCCAGAATTTTCTGTCCTCGGTAGAAATTAGAGCATTTACGAAATCTTTAGGGATATCGTTGTATTTTAGCGGAACACGCCTTTCAATGAAATACATATCGAGCAATTCGTTATCGGCTGTATATATTCTTGTTGCAATGTTTTGCTTCGGGTTTTCGAGTTGTGCCAGCGATGGCATATTGCTTGATGTTACCCACAACACGTATATGGCTATACCTAAAAATAATGCAACTGTCGATGCTAACAATAATATCAAAAATTTCAATGGCGACATTTCTTTCATTTCGTTGAATGTAAATTTTTTCAAACAAACTTATGCAAATTAATGATTTTTTCGCATTTACAATAATTATTCTGAACTTTCGAGCAAGTTCAATTTCTGTATTTTCTTGATAATTAAAGTAAATAGAATAAAAACATTGATTTGAGGGAAAGATTAGGGCAGACCTAAATAAACTGCTTATAACCTTCCGAAGGTTTGAAACCTTCGGAAGGTTTTCTAATAAATCATCGCGGATATATAATGGTAGCACAGACATTCCTGTCTGTGCTTGCATTTGACTTAAATTAGAGGTTATTTTTTTCTAATGGTATTCTGGTAATTACCTGGCTTTTAACCTTCGGAAGGTTCAAAACCTTCCGAAGGTTTATTTATTAGTCATTCCTGTAATTGTTAAGCTTTTAACCTTCCGAAGGTTTGAAACCTTCGGAAGGTTTTCAAAAAAATCATCGCGGATATATAATGGTAGCATAGACATTCCTGCCTGTGCTTGCAAAGGGCTTAAAATAGAAGTTATTTTTGCAGAGTGTTCTCGTAATTACCAGGCATTTAACCTTCGGAAGGTTCAAATCCTTCCGAAGGTTTATTAATCAGACATTCCTGTCTGTGCTTCTTCTACACTGCTCGGGATTTCTCCTGAGAATTCTTTAAGCTTTCCGTCAAATTAGAAAGCAGATGATGCTGGTTGCGAAGTCTGTCGTTGATTTGGATTAATCTATTTTGAAGTTGCTCTTTTCTTTTCTTTATCCAGAACCTGTCCTTCAATTTATCTTTGAAAACGAACGGTTCTTGATAAATCAAATTTTTGAGTTTCGTTTCCTGCTTTTTAATATTATTTTCGAGGTCTAAAATCAGAGTTTTCAGCTGGGCTTCTTCATTTTTCGATTGGTTGTAGATGTTGTCGTCGACGAGAAGTTGAATTACACGCAAACGCTCGGCATCTTTCTGCTTGTAGGCAATTTGGACGCTTTCCCAGTATTTGCGGCGTTCTTCGCTTTCGCCTGCGACATCGGGATGAAGTTTTTTCACAAGCGAACGGTATAAATTAGAAATTTCGTAATTTTCGTTCACCTCGCAATTAATCTGCTTTAACTGATGCAATTCATTTTTCGGGTGGGTATTATGCGAAGCACCGTTCGTGCTTTGCCTTAGGTGCTGGCGTTCTGCCTGGCGGCTGGACATTATATCAAGCAGTTTCATTGTATTTTTGCGAAGGTTTTCGCCTTGACGCAACTTCATTCGCAAAAATTCCACACGCTTTTCCAACTCCTGCGATGTGCGAATTTTGTTTTCGAGTTCTTCTTCTATATCACCAAAAATATTATCGTATTCGAACATTATTTCCTGATAGACGCTTGTCTGGTAGTAATACCATTGGTCTATTAACTTTTGCAGTTGCTTTTTCAGTTGCTCGACTTGCAATTTCAAGTGTTCAATATCTTGACGCTTGTAGTTATTCATAGTTACCCCATCGTATTATTTGGGCAATAATCTCCAAAAAAATGTTCAAATTTCACCAAAAGAACGTTGCAATAGCAATATTTCAACGATATTCTGGGATAGTCAATTTGTATGCCGAGCAAAAAAATTGGTGTTTCGAACTCCCCCCTTTTTCATAAAATTATTACAAATTTCTCGAAAAATCAAAAAAAGTTTTCCACATATTTGCTTTATTTTATTGAATTTATGGCAACAGCATAGCATTATTAAATTAAAATTCATTATATTTGAATTACAAATTTTTAGATTTTGCTAAAAATCTTTTTGGTGAATATTATGCTACAATACTTTTTAAGTGAGAATATTCTTAAATCAGACTTCCTCCAAAATAAATTTCTTGGCAACCGAGTAGTTGATTACTTAGACTTTTTAGCAATTTTCCTGATTTTCACACTACTTATTAAGCTTTTTCGGGCAACAATTCTTGTGTTTTTGCACAAGTTTGCAAAAAAAGCCAATTCCCCTGTATTTGATTTTGTATTACGAAAAATCAAAACAATATTAGTTCCAATCGAATATTTCGGTGTGTTCTATTTTTCTTTCAAAACGCTGAAACTTAGTCCCTACGTATCCAAGGGACTTGATGTAGTTGCCTTGCTGATTGTGGTCTTCTACTTTACAAGATTTGTCGTTGCACTGGTCGATTTTCTAATTGAGCAAAAGATTGAAAAGTCCTCTACACCAAGCAAAGCAAGAGTCCTTCGGGCAATTATTCCTGCAATAAATATTGTTCTTTGGGCATTGGGAATTGTTTTTATTTTGAGCAATTTGGGGTTCAATATTTCAGCTCTTGTTGCGGGGCTTGGAATTGGCGGTCTGGCTATTGCACTTGCAGGGCAAAAAATATTGGGTGATTTGTTAAGCTACGTTTCTATACTTGTTGATAAGCCGTTCGAGATTGGCGACACAATCCTCATCGACGGCAACTGGGGAACAGTTGAATACATTGGCATTCGCTCGACAAGGCTGCGTAGCATTTCAGGCGAACTCTATGTATTCGCTAATTCTGATATTACCGCCGCTCGAATTCGCAACTATACTAAAATGAAGGAACGCCGCGCCGAAATCAACATTGGCGTCATCTACGAAACGCCGCTCGAAAAACTCAAAATCATTCCCCAAATTATCGAAAATGTGATAAATGGTGTCGAGAAAGTTCGCTTCGACCGTGTTCATTTCAGGGCTTTCGGGAATT
>JAKIZO010000033.1:6659-25908 GCA_022707965.1 Bacteroidota bacterium | reverse complement strand
ATGTTTTCAATTAGTTGGTCAAAATTATGAAGCACTACATATTTTCATAGCTATTCCCCTGCAACCAGATGTAGGCAATTCCGTTGCAGTCGATGGCAGTGGGAATGTGTATCTTGGGGGTTGGACATATTCCACCAATGCCATAGCCACAACGGGTTCGCATCAAAGTTCTTATGGTGGTGGTGATTGGGATGCCTTTTTAGTAAAATTTATTGACAAAACAACATCGGTCGAAGAAACCTCTAAAATTGAAAAAATCAGAATTATCCCCAACCCTGCCACTTATTACATCACAATATCTTCCCCTCTCATAGAGTGGTCAGGGTTGTTCGGTTCCCCTCTCGCAGAGGGGCAAGGGGTGTTCATCTACAACACACTCGGCAATTGTGTATCACACACCCCGTCACTTCGTGCCACCCTTCTTAAAGAGGGGAATATCCGGATAGACGTTTCTCACCTCCCCCCTGGCGTGTATTTCGTCCGCATTGGCACAGCAACGGGTATGTTTGTGAAGATGTGAGAAATAGATTTAATGCAAATATTCAAACCTATAAGGTTTATTGCAAACCTTATAGGTTTTTTTTTTTCAAATTCCTTTAACACTTTTTAAGAAAAATATATCGATAAAAATAAAACAAATGGATATAACTTATTCACTTATTTCGTATTTTTGCTTATTATTTATGGGGCAATCCCAATTAGTTAAATATTTGAGGGTATTATGGGACTACGTTTCATAACGGCTGACGAAGCCGCAAGCTATGTTAATAACGGCGATACTGTTGGTTTTAGTGGATTTACACCCGCTGGTGCTGTCAAAGCTGTTCCGCAAGCAATCGCAAATAAAGCAATTGCCGAACACAACGCTGGTCGCCCTTTCAAAATCGGTATGATTACTGGCGCCTCCACTGGCGATTCGCTCGATGGTTCGCTTGCTCGTGCCGAAGCTGTGCTTTTCCGCACACCGTATCAATCGAATGCCGATTTACGAAAACTTATTAACGAAGGCAAAGCTGATTATTTTGATTCTCACTTATCAACCGTTGCCCAAAACTTACGCTACGGCTTTCTTGGGAAAATGCACGTCGGTATCATCGAAGCTTGCGATGTAACCGACGATGGCGAAATCGTTCTCACTACTGGCGTTGGTATTTCCCCGTCTATATGCAAAGTTGCCGAAAAAATTATTATCGAACTCAATCACTATCATCCTAAATCATTGCGTGGTATGCACGATATTCATATCGTTGCCGATCCACCAAACCGCCGCGAAATCCAAATATATAAGCCTTCCGATAGAGCTGGCGAAACTGTAATTAAAGTTAACCCCGATAAAATTGTTGGTGTGGTCGAAACCAATCTCCCCGACGAAGTTGGCGATTTTTCTAAAACTGACGAAGTTACTGAAAAAATTGGCGAAAATGTTGCCGAATTCCTTTCATCCGAACTCAAAAAAGGCAGAATTCCCTCCTGCTTCCTCCCAATTCAATCTGGCGTCGGCAATATTGCTAACGCTGTGCTTGGTGCTTTGGGCAGAAACAAAAGCATACCCGATTTTGAAATGTATACCGAAGTTATTCAGGATTCTGTTATCGAGTTGATGAAAGAAGGTAGAGTTCGCTTCGCAAGCGGTTGCTCGCTTACTGTTTCACAAAATAAACTTAAAGAAATCTACGATAATCTCGACTATTTCCATTCACGAATATTACTTAGACCACAAGAAATTACTAATAATCCCGAAGTAGCACGTCGCATTGGCATAATTTCCATTAATACCGCACTCGAAGCCGACCTATACGGTAACGTCAATTCCACTAACGTTATGGGACAAAAAATGATGAACGGAATTGGCGGCTCGGGCGATTTCACTCGCAACGCATACATCTCAATTTTCACCTGTCCTTCGGTTGCTAAAAATGGCAAAATCAGCACAATCGTTCCTATGGTTTCTCACGTTGACCACAACGAACACTCCGTCCAGGTTATTATCACTGAATATGGTGTCGCTGATTTGCGTGCTAAATCCCCAAGGAAAAAAGCAGAAGAAATTATCAGCAATTGCGTCCATCCCGACTATCGCGAGCAACTTCGCGATTATCTTAGAATTTGCGATACTGCACACACACCACTTTCGCTTTCTGCGGCGTTTGCTATGCATCTTCATTTTATGCAGACGGGCGATATGCGCGGCATCGACTGGAATAAATACCTTCTCAATGGTAAATGTTGCTAATTTTTCATATACCTTCCGAAGGTTTCAAACCCTTCCGAAGGTTCAAAATCTGAGCTTTTAAGACAACCAAATTTTGCCATGTATTTGTTCTTTATTCTTATCTTTAATGCCAATCGCTTGCATACTCTGTTTTTCTCTCATTCCATCTTTGATTATTCTCTATTTTTATTTAATTTATAGTTTTATTCACACTATTTTTGCAAGTCCTATGTCAAATTTTATCACTAACGAAAAAGAAAAAAGCCTTAGTGAACGTTTGATTTCACTAATTTCAGTTTCTGAGCAAATTCGTGCTCTTGTTGGTTTTTGCTATTTCAGCGGTTTTATGCCGTTGTATGACGCATTGAGAAACAACAATAATCTTTCTTTCAAATTGCTGATAGGTTTAAATATCAAGGTTGTTGATAATATTCTTATTGAAGTAGAGCATAATTATAAAGATAACACCAACAAGCAGGTGGATAATTTTATAAGTAACCTTATCGAGCACTTCAAATTACCCGATGCCGACAGAAAAGACGTCTACAATAATGCTAAACTTCTTATCGAACTTATCAATCAAGGTCGATTACAAATTAGAAAAACTAAAAAACCTAACCATTCTAAAATTTACTTATTCGATTTTGACCAATCGCAAAAATCGGCACAACGAACTTTTATTACTGGTAGTAGCAATCTAACTCGCTCGGGATTGGGAAGCCAGGAGGAATTCAATGTTGAAATTAAAGATTATGGCTACAATGAAGCAAGCAACTATTTCGAAGAGCGATGGAAAGATGCCATTCCTATCACCGAAAAAACCGAATACAAAGAAAAATTCCTAAAAGCACTGCAAGAACAAACTTACCTTCGCGAAATTACCCCATTCGAGGCTTATTGCTATATCCTGAAATCTTACCTTGATAGCTTCGAGCAAGGCGATACCAAGTTCGAACTCGAAAAATTGTTCCGCGATAAAGACTACACACCATTCAAATTTCAATTAGATGCAATAAAACAGGCAGTAGCGATACTGAAAATGCATAACGGCGTTTTGCTTGCTGATGTCGTCGGTCTTGGCAAATCTGTTATGGCGGCGGCAGTTGCCCGACTGACAGGTCGCCGCGGTATCGTACTTTGTCCGCCGGGCTTGGTCGGCGACCAGGCAAAAACTACCGGCTGGCGTAGCTACCTGAAAGATTTCGGATTGAACGACTGGGAAGTTTACTCCATCGGTAAACTGGATGCCGTCATCAGCGCCATCGAAGGCGACAATATCGAAGTCGTCATCATCGACGAAATTCATCGCTTCCGCAACGAGCACACCATTAGCTACGAACAACTGAAACGCATTTGCAATGGCAAAAAAGTTATCGCTCTTACTGCTACACCTTTCAACAATAAACCTCTCGACCTATTGTCCATACTGAAACTGTTCATTAACCCAAGAAAATCAACCATCACACTTGACGAAAATTTAGGCTACATCTTCACTAAAATCAACACGGAATTCAATAAGCTCCATTATATCAAAAAGTACCTTCATTCCAAGGATAGAAATAAACGTGAAAAAGCAGAAAAATACTCCATTGAAATATTCGCTGAAAAAAACGTTAGCGATAAAATATTAAATGAACGAACTAAAAAATTAGCCAATCAAGTCCGACAAATCATCGAACCCGTTACTATTCGCCGTAACCGGAAAGATTTGCTCGTCCATCCCGAATACAGCAAAGAAATCAGCAATTTATCCATCGTCCGCGACCCCGAAACCGCTTTCTTCGAGCTCACTTTCGACCAAAGCCTCTTCTACGACAACGTTATCCGCTATTTCCAAAAGCCCGAAGCTGGTGGAAAATTCACCGGGGCTGTTTATCGACCTATTTTCTATGCTAAAAATATCCAATTAGACCTCGATGAGATTGACGACATCGACGACGAAAAATTAGACCCCGACGCTGTTACTCAAACTAACTTATACTTCTTAATCCAGCGCCTTCTTGTTCTACGCTTCGAAAGTTCCTTCGGTGCTTTCAAGAAATCTATCGAACGCTTCTTAAATCTCTACATAACTATCCTTAGATTTATCGAAAAAACTAACAAATATCTCTTTAGCATAGATACTATTGAAAAAATTCTGGAACTGATGGACGAACAAAACGACGACAAAACCCCCGCAGAAATTGACGCCGAAATTAATCAAATAATCATCAACTACGAGAATAAATCCAAAGACAAACGCCATAGAGTTTATGATTTGAACGATAACTTCGCAAGAAAACACGATTTTATCAAGGATATCAATAAAGACATTTATTTATTTCAAAACATACGTGATAATATTGACAAACTTAATTTATTCGATGATGACCCAAAATCCAAAGAACTGTTCCGCTTCATTCAAAATAAATTTGCTGAAAACCCTAACCGCAAAATTTTAGTATTTACTCAATTTGCTGATACTGTCGAATTCTTGAAAGCAAACTTAGAAAAATTCGACCAAAATCTCTTCAAACGAACCCTCTTTGTTTATGGAAATCTCGGCGTTAACTTGAAGAACGATATTATCACTAATTTCGATGCTTCCTACAAGCAGCAGAACAACGATTACGACCTGATTATCACCACCGATAAGCTCTCGGAAGGCTACAACCTTAACCGCGCCGGTATCGTGGTCAATTACGATATCCCCTGGAACCCCGTTCGCGTTATTCAGCGCATCGGGCGCATCAATCGTATCGGCAAAAAAGTGTTCGACGAGCTCCTCATCTACAACTTTTTCCCAACCGAACAAGGCAAACAACACGCCGACGCTAAAACCACCGCTGCCAACAAAATGTTTATGATTCACAATATTCTTGGCGAAGACGTCAAAATTTTCGACCCCGACGAAGAACCCACACCTTCGCGCCTATTCGAAATTATCAACCAGAACCCCGAAGACGTAGTCGAGGAAAGCCTCTATACCAAAATTTATCGCGAATTCGAACTCATTAAACAGCAGCACCCCGACATTTTAGAGCGTATCCACTCCTTCCCATCTCGTGCTAAAGTCGTCAAATCCGCTCAATCTAACGACCTTACTGTTGTCTACAAACGCAACCGCCTCTTTGTTCAGCATTTCGACCTCGAAAACCAAAATTTAGAACCAAAGGAACTCCTCTTCGACGAAATCATCGACAAAATCCGCGCCACACCGAACGATAAACCTCTCATAATTGACGACTATTTCTGGGATAAATACGAGGAAGCTATCAAATACTACAATCAAATCCCTCTCGGGCAACTTCTTTCCCGCGACGGTCAGCAAGCTTTGAAAAATCTCAAATTCATCTCTCATAAATTTCAGTCCTTGCCCGACGACCTCAATTCTTTCGTCACCGACTTGCTCGACGACATCGAAAATATCGGTTCGCTCACCTCTTACACTATTTCTGATTTAGCTAAATTGGACATCTCCAATATCGATAAATTAATCGCTCAGCTGCGCTCCATCAGAGAACGTTTGGGCGAAGACTACTTTGCCAGCATCAAATCGCAACTTTCCCAAACCGACGATAAGCAAATTATTATTTCTATTATGAATAAACAGGAATAAACTATGAGCACTATCGAAAATCTCATTAATCAATTCTCGCGCGAAAATCTAAACTCATTTTTTAAGAGTAAATCTGATACTTTCACTCTTGTCAAAGAAGAATACCACTCTCTACAGTTCGAAAAAGACTACTTCGAAAACCCCTTTTTCGAAGGCAAAATCAACGAAGGAACAAACCACACGAGTTTGTGCGTCTTCTCCATCAAAGTTAAAAAGCCGCTTTCGGAACGTTCCAGCAAACGAAAGCAATTCGAAATTGCCCGTAAAATATTGAGACAGGAACTTGTTTATCAGGGTGGCTTCTTCGTTTTTTACGACAATTACGGAAATTTCCGCCTCTCCTTTATTTTTACCGACGAAAAAATTGTTGGCGACAAACTTAAAACAGAATTCAGTAATTTCCGCCGCTTCACTTACTTCGTCGAACCCGCGAAACCTAATCGCACTTTCCGACAACAAATTTCAACCGCCGATTTCGACGACTTCCAATCTATTCTCGAAGCCTTCTCCGTCGAAAAAGTTACTAAAGAGTTCTACAAAGAAATTCAGCAGTGGTACGATTGGGCTCGCCAAATTGTTCTCTTCCCAAATCCATACTCCGAACCAAACAGCACCGAGAAAAATCTCATCCGGCTCATCACCCGGCTTATCTTCGTTTGGTTTATGCGCGAGAAAAACCTAATTCCAAACGATATTTTCGACCCAAATACAATCAAAAACTTACTCAATTTCGCCGATAAAACCGGCTCCACCTACTACAAGGCTATTCTCCAAAACCTGTTCTTTGCCACTTTGAACACCGAAATGAAAAAAGACAACCCCAAAAGCCGCATTTTTGTCGAAGATGCTAAGCAATTCGGTTATATAAACGACGCACACCTCCAACAAGGTTATTACCGCTATAGCCGATTTATCAAAGACAAACAAAAATTCCTCGCTCTATTCGAAAATGTTCCTTTCCTCAATGGTGGGCTCTTCGAGTCGCTCGATTACAAAGATGACAACGGCAAAGAAATTCGCATCGATTGCTTCTCGGATAATCCAATTAACGAAGATAAACTCAAAGTCCCCGACTTCCTGTTCTTCTCCGACTATTTCGCTTCCAATCGCAAAGCACTTTTTGAACAATCCAATGGTTTTATCGATATTCTCAAACGCTACAACTTCACCGTCGACGAAAATTCACCAATCGATGCCGATATTGCTCTGGACCCCGAACTTCTGGGCAAAATTTTCGAAAGCCTGCTCGCAGAATTCAACCCCGAAACACAAACCACCGCTCGCAAAGCATCGGGAAGCTACTACACCCCTCGCGAAATCGTCGATTATATGGTCGAAGAAGCTTTGATTGGCTACCTCGAACAAAAATTTATTGAAAAACAACCGGTAGAACAGACATTCTTGTCTGTTCAATCTGCACCGCAGACAGGAATGTCTGCGACACAATCTTATACATCCTCTCTTAATCAAAAACTTCGGTCGCTTCTCTCATACGACGATGCGTCTCCTGGCTTCGAGTCCGACGAAGTGCAAATGCTTATCGATGCTATCGACCAAATCAAAATTTTAGACCCCGCTTGCGGTTCCGGTGCTTTTCCGATGGGCATTTTGCATAAATTAGTGTGGGTGCTCCACAAATTAGACCCTGACAACGAAAAATGGAAAGAGAAACTTCTGGAACGCATCCCCGACCCCGCAGCCCGCGAAAACCTTAAAAAATCGCTCAAAGACAAATCCTGGGACTATATCCCCAAACTCGGTCTTATCCAGAATTGCATCTTTGGCGTCGATTTGCAGGAAATTGCCGTCCAGATTTCCAAACTTCGCTGCTTTATTTCGCTTCTTATTGAGCAAGAGCCCGACCCCAACGACAAAAACTTTGGCATTATGCCATTGCCTAACTTAGAAACCAAATTCGTCGCCGCAAACACTCTTATCGGCTTGCAACGCGAAAATAGCATCCTTTCCTCGCGTGCTATCGATTTAGAACAAAAATTGTTCAAAATACGCGAAAAAATCTTCTACTCCAATAGCTCCGAGCAAAAGAAAAAACTGAGAAAAGACGAAAAGCAGGTAAGAGAAGAACTTCGCACCGAACTCGAAAACATCAAGATGCCCGGCGATGTTGCCGAAAAAATTGCCTCCTGGGACCCCTTCGACCAGAATTCTTCATCCGCCTGGTTCGACCCCGAATTTATGTTCGGCGTCCGCGATGGCTTCGATATTGTGATAGGAAATCCACCGTATATTCAATTGCAGAAAAATCACGGTGAACTGGCAAACCTCTATAAAAATTGTGGTTTTGAGACACTGGAACGCACGGGCGATATTTACTGCCTCTTTTACGAAAAAGGATTGCAATTGCTTAAATCCGGCGGTATTCTCTGCTTTATCACCTCCAATAAATGGATGAGGGCGGGTTATGGCGGAAAATTAAGGCAATTTTTCCTCAAAAATAACCCGCTTTTGCTTATCGACTTAGGTCCCGGTGTGTTCGAAAATGCTACTGTGGACACCAATATTCTACTCATTCAAAAAGATAACTTCCAAAATAAACTCAAAGCTGTTACTCTAAAACGTGAAAATAGTGAAGTAAATATCTCTCGTCAAGTTGCCGAAAATTCTGTTCATCTCGAAAAACTCACCAAAGATGCCTGGTTTATCGGCAGCAGTGCCGAACAGCAACTCAAAGAAAAAATAGAACGCATGGGCAAGCCACTTAAGGATTGGGATGTAAATATTTATCGTGGGGTATTAACCGGCTTAAACGAAGCTTTTATTATTACCACCGAAAAGCGAAACGAAATTTTAGCCAATTGTAAAGATGATGCTTCGACAAGCTCAGCATCCGAGCGAAAACGAACCGAAGCCATCATTAAACCCATCTTACGCGGGCGAGACATTAAACGCTACTCCTACGAATGGGCAGGGTTGTGGCTTTTATGGGTTTATCAAGGAATAGAAATTGAGAAATATCCATCGATATTAAATCACTTATTACCTTTTAAGAAAAAACTAGAAGTGAGGACTGGTGGAGCCAAAGTAGCAGGTGATCCCAGTACTGTTCCATATAAATGGTATGAATTACAAGTCGATTCAGTTGCTCATATATCCGAGTTTGAGAAGGAGAAGGTGGTGTATTCAGAAATTGTAAGACAACCCCAATTTTATTTTGATAGAGAAAATTTTTATGTAGAAGCAACAAGCTTTTTAATGACAGGTAAAAATGTAAAATATATTTGTGGGCTATTAAACTCAAAACCGGTAACATTTTTCTTTAAACAATGGTATGCTGGAGGTGGCTTAGGTGAAGAAGGTTATAGATATAAAAAAGCATTTTTAGAAAATCTTCCTCTTCCCCCCATCACCACATCCAATCAGCCTATTGTGGAGCAAATCGAGGCACTGGTAGATAAAATCCTTGCGTCCCATGCTTCGGCAGGCTCAGCGACGGATGCTGAGTTTATCGAAGCATCCGTCTCCCATGCCGACACGAGCGAGTGGGAAAGGGAAATAGACAGGCTTGTGTACAAGCTCTATGACTTAACGGAAGAGGAGATAGGGATTGTGGAAGGGAAATCGGTCGCTGAGTAGCGAAGCACAAGGTCGCTGAGTAACGAAGTGTATGGTCGCTGAGTAGCGAAGCGTACCGAAGCGACCGTGTCGAAGCGAGGCGACCTTACCGAAGCGACCGATAATCGCTCGTCTCGATACACTTCGTTACTCGACGAGCGGGGTACAACACATCGAAGCGGTCGCTGAGTAGCGAAGCGTATGGTCGCTGAGTAACGAAGCGTACCGAAGCGACCGTGTCGAAGCGAGGCGACCGATATCAAAAAATAAAAGGTTATAATTATGAAAGGATATGTTTACATCCTTCGTTGTTCCGACGGAACCTATTACACAGGCAGCACAACAAACCTCGAGCGCCGTCTTTGGCAACATCAAAACGGCGAAGGTGCCAACTATACTAAAAAAAGGCTGCCCGTGAAATTAGTTTACTATGAAGAATACCAGCGAATCGATCAAGCATTTTACAGAGAAAAACAAATTCAAGGATGGAGCAAAAAGAAAAAAGAAGCGCTTATCGAAGGACGATTTGAAGATCTGCCCATTTTAGCAAAAAAAATATGGAAGAAGTGATTTCTTGCCCCTCACCGCTCGTCTCGATACACTTCGTTACTCGACGAGCAGGGCATTGAGCATCAAGGCATAAGGTCGCAGAGTAGCGAAGCATAAGGTCGCAGAGTAGCGAAGCATAAGGTCGCAGAGTAGCGAAGCATAAGGTCGCAGAGTAGCGAAGCGTATCGAAGCGACCGCTAGCTGCTCTTTTCGATACACTCCGTTACTCGACGAGTGAGAACCAAAAATTCATTGTTTAATTTTATCGAAATATAATGTAATTTTGTAATCATATTTTTTCAGGGATTAATATGAATCCCAACGAATTTAAAGATTTAATCGCCGAGGGTGAATCAAGTTTTCTCGAATTCAAACGGAAAGCCACGACCCCGAACAAATTAGCTCGCGAAATTGCTGCTCTTGCCAATACAAAAGGCGGTATCTTAATAATCGGTGTCGACGACGACGGAACTGTTGTCGGTGTCCGCAGCGAAAAATCCGAAATCGATATTGTCGAGCAAGCCTGCGGTTTCCACATTTTCCCGCCCGTCGAACCTGAAATCGAGATTATCGAATACAAAAACAAGGACGTTATCCTTGTGCATATTCCCGAAAGCACCCGAAAACCGCACGTTGTCGAAATCGAAGACCCCGAGAAAAAGCGTCCCGTCAAGCGTGCTTATATCCGTCTTGGCGAAAAATCTGTCATCGCAAGCAAAGAAATGTACAAATTAATGACCACGCAAGCAGTTGGCAAGCCTCTCAAAATTAGCATCGGCGAACGCGAAAGGCGCCTATTCCGCTACCTCGAAAAACACGAACGTATAACAGTTAAGGAATTCGCTTCTATTGTCAATATTTCGCGTCGGCGTGCCGAACGTATCCTGATAGACCTTGTGCGTGCAAAAGTTATCCTGATTCACAACGATACAAATAACGACTATTTTTCGCTTGCTCCAAATATAAATTTAGATTAAACTATGTTTCTTTGCAAATTAAATGAATTTTTTTTAATTGGTTTGACGAAGTAAAACTATGTATTTTGTCTTAATTTTTTTTCATTTTTCCCCTTATCTTTGTTTCGAGAAATATTTATTTATAAATTGTATAAGTTAAATTGCAATTGTTAAAAATTATTTAATAATAAGGGATTTCTTTAATGGAAACCAAATCGAAAATCGAACCCTTAGCCCAACCCCTTAAAGAAAAAATCCTCAATGAGATTAATGAACAGGTAATGAAATGCTATCAGTGTGGCAAATGTGCTGCGGGATGTCCGCTTTCTGGTGAAATGGACTACACGCCGAACCAAATTTTACGTCTGCTGCAAATTGGCGAACCCACCTGCGACGACGAAGTTCTGCGTTCGTATGGTATCTGGCTATGCCTTACTTGCGACACCTGCCATAGCCGCTGCCCGCAAGAAGTTGATTTCCCACACATTATGGATTTTCTTCGTTCCGAGGCTATTAAACGCAAAAAAGTGCATCCAAAAGCAAAAGAGATTATCGCTTTCCACCGTTCATTCCTCGAAAGTATTGAAAAAACCGGACGGCTCAGCGAAGTTGGGCTTATCGCTTCCTACAAGTTGAAAACTTTCAACCTGTTGCAAGATGTTGATTTAGCACCAAAAATGTTTGCCAAAGGCAAACTCGAAATCTTTCCGCATCGCATCAAAGGTAGGCAAGCAATTGCCCGTATTTTCGAAAAGGCAATGAAGGAGGCTCATAATGACTAAAATCGGATATTTCCCCGGTTGTTCCCTGAATGGCACTGCGAAAGAATACGACCTCTCGCTTAAAGCAATTGCTCGCTTTGCAGATGTTGAACTGGTAGAGCTCAATGATTGGAACTGCTGTGGCGCCACCGCTGCTCATTCGCTTAATTCCACTCTGGCGGTTGCTCTTCCCGCCCGCAATCTGGCAATTGCCGAAAGAATGGGCTTCGACGAAATACTTGTTCCCTGCGCCGCTTGCTATAGCAGATTGGCACAAGCTCTATATGAAATCAAATCCGACGAAAAATATAGAACCAAAATCCCTCAACTCATAGAAATGGAAATTAAAGGCACAGCCAACCCAATAACTGTTCTTGATTTTATCAACAAATACGTTCTCGATAAAATCAAAGATAAACTTACAAACAAGCTTAATGCTAAATTTGCCTGCTACTACGGTTGCTTGCTCACTCGCCCCGAACACCTTTCCACAATTGAACGTCGGGAAGACCCGCTTGTGATGGAACAAATTGTCAAGCTTGCTGGTGGAATTGCAATTGACTGGGCTTTCAAAGTGGAGTGCTGCGGTGCGGGGCTTTCTGTGGTGCGAACCGATATTGTTGGCAAATTGTGCGCTAAAATTGTCGATGATGCAAGCAGTCGCGGTGCTGACGCGATTGTTGTCGCCTGCCCGATGTGCCACTCAAATTTGGATATGCGTCGCAGCGAGATAAACAAAAATTTATCGACCGATAACAAAATTCCCGCAATATATATTACTCAACTATTGGGTTTGGCTCTTGGCATCGAACCAAACAAACTTGGCTTCGACAAGCACTTTGTCCCAGCGGACAATTTCATACAAAAGTTGCAAAAACAAACGGTGGAGGTATAGATGGCACGAATTGGGGTATTTGTATGCCACTGTGGCGAGAATATCTCTTCCACAGTCGATTGTGCGAAAGTTGCCGAAATTGCTTCTAACTACCCGGGCGTTGTCTATAGCATAGATTATAAATATATGTGTTCAGACCCAGGGCAAAATTTAATCAAAGAAGCAATTCAAAAACATAAATTAACGGGAGTTGTGGTTGCTGCTTGTTCGCCTCGTATGCACGAGCCTACTTTCCGCAAAGCAACCGCCGAGGCAGGGCTAAACCCTTACCTTTGCGAAATGGCGAACCTTCGCGAGCATTGCTCCTGGGTGCATTACCGCGAAGACACAACAACGGAAAAAGCTGCCGAACTTGTTCGCGTCCTTGTCGAAAAAGTAAAGCACAACGAAGAACTTTATCCGATTAAAGTTCCGATTACAAAAACTGCTCTTGTAATTGGTGGCGGAATTGGAGGCATTCAAGCTGCTCTGGATATTGCTAACAGTGGGCATAAAGTCATTATGGTTGAGAAAAATCCATCAATCGGTGGAAAAATGGCTCAACTATCGGAAACTTTCCCCACGCTTGATTGTTCACAATGTATTCTGACACCTCGAATGGTTGAAGTTGCTCAGCATCCGAACATTACTTTATACACTTATGCAGAAATCGAGAGCGTAGATGGATTTATAGGCAATTTCAAAGTTACAATTCGTCAGAAAGCGAAAAGTGTCGACCACAAAGCTTGCACGGGCTGCGGATTGTGTATAGAAAAGTGCCCTATCAAGAAAATTCCTGATGAATTTAACGCCGGTCTTGGAAATCGTGCCGCTATTTACGTTCCTTTCCCGCAAGCAGTGCCGAACAAACCCGTTATCGACCGCAATAATTGCACTTATTTCCTGAAAGGAAAGTGCGGACTTTGCAAAAAGGTTTGTCCCGCCGACGCAATTCACTACGAGCAGGAAGATGAACTAATTAAGGTCGATGTCGGGGCAATTGTTGCCGCTACCGGTTTCGATATTAAGCATTCGGATTTCTTCCCTGAATACGGCTACGGCAAATATCCTGATGTTATCGATGGATTGCAATTCGAGCGTCTTGCCTCTGCTTCCGGTCCAACTCTGGGCGTGCTTAAACGTCCGTCCGACGGAAAAGAACCCGAAAGCATCGTCTTTATTGCTTGTGCTGGTTCGCGCGACCCGGCAAAAGGCATTCCTTACTGCTCAAAAATTTGCTGTATGTATACCGCCAAACACGCAATGCTATTCAAACATAAAAATCACCACGGCAAAGCAACTGTGTTCTATATGGATATTCGAGCAGGCGGCAAAATGTATGATGAATTTGTTCGCCGTGCTATTGAAGAAGACGACGTAAATTACATTCGCGGTCGCGTTTCCCGCATCTACGAGAAAAATGGCAAATTAATCGTCTGCGGTGTCGATACTTTGCTTAATTCTCGTCCCGTCGAAATTGAAGCGGATATGGTTGTGCTGGCAACCGCTGCAATTGCAAATTCTGATTCCGAAGAATTAGCACAAAAGCTTCACATAAGCTACGACCCATACCATTTCTTCTCAGAGGCACACCCCAAATTGCGTCCCGTCGAAACTAATACTGCGGGAATTATGCTTGCTGGCGCTTGCCAGGCACCAAAGGATATTCCCGATACAGTCTCGCAAGCATCGGGCACCGCTGCTAAAGTGGTTGCGTTGTTCTCGCAGGACGAACTTACTCGCGAACCGCTGATTGCATACGTAAATAATAATACTTGCGTTGGGTGTTTCCTATGTCAGAGTGTTTGTCCTTATCTTGCTATTGAAAAAGAAGAAATTCGCCGCCGCGACGGCACCCTGGTGAAAACAGTCGCAAAAATTAATCCTGGGCTTTGCCAGGGCTGTGGCACCTGCGTTGCTTTGTGCCGCTCCAAATCTATTGATATTCACGGATATACAAACCGTCAAATATATGCAGAAGTGTCTGCTTTATTCAACAGGAGGGAATATGCAGGAGTTTGAACCTAAAATTGTTGCATTTGTCTGTAATTGGTGCACTTACGCTGGTGCTGACCTCGCAGGCACAAGCAGAATTAAGTATGCAACAAACGTCCGTATTGTGAGATTTCCTTGCACAGGTAGAATAGATTATATGCTAATTCTCAAAGCATTCCAGAATGGTGCTGATGGAGTAATTGTCTCGGGTTGCCACCCGAACGATTGCCACTACACTTCGGGCAATTTCCACGCTCGTCGACGCTGGATTGTCTTCAACGAACTTCTTGAACTGCTTGGCTTCGACAAACGCCGACTTTTCTTTTCGTGGGTTTCCGCTGCCGAAGGTGCCAAATGGGCTAATCTTGTTAACGAGGTTGTTACGGAAGTTCGCAAATTAGGTCCTTTCACTGAATATGAGAAACTCTCTAAAATTAATGTTAATTCCATAGGAGAGCTTTGCAATGTCTGAATTGATTAATAAAGTAAGTCAATTTTTTAGTTCTGGTATAATAGATTTGTTCATCGGCTACAAAAAAGGGCGTCTTGGTGAGGGCAAACCCGCTTTCTTTACAAAACCCGAACAACTAAACGAACTAATTTTTGATGAAAATTGTATTGTTAATCTTGCAGTTTATCTTCGCAAACCAGAACTAAAAAAATATAGCAAAATTGGTGTTTTAGCAAATTTCGGGACTTTACGGGCTTTGTTGCAACTCGCTGCTGAAAACCAAATCGCAGACGGACAGTATTTGATTTTAACTGTTGCTGACGGTAAAGTTCTTGAATTTGCCAACCTCAAAGCAATTGAAGAATATGTCGCCAACAATCTCCCGAAACCAAATCCCGAACGAATTGCATTTCTGAAAGAAATTGAAAGCAAATCCCGCGAGGAACGCTGGGAATTCTGGACACGCGAACTCGCCAGCTGCATACGCTGCTATGCTTGCCGTGCTGCTTGTCCGCTTTGCTACTGCGAGCAGTGCCTTGTCGAGTGCAATCAACCTCAGTGGGTCGGCGTTCCCCCAACAGGTATGGGCAACCTGGAATGGCACATTGTTCGTGCAATGCACCTTGCCGGTCGTTGTATTGGTTGCGGCGAATGCGAAGCTGCTTGCCCAATGGAAATCCCAATTGGATTTCTCACTCAAAAATTGAATATGGCTATTATCTCTAATTTTGGTCAAGTGCCCGGAACTAAACTCGAACCCGACTATGCTCTCTCAACTTTCAAAGTAGATGATAAAGAAAACTTTATAAGGTAGTTGAACTATGGAATATAAATTAATAAAACTCGAAAAAATCCAGGATTTCATCAATGCTTTGATTGCAAGCGGCAAGCAAGTTCTTGCTCCAAAGCAGAAGAAGGAAAAAGTATTCTTCTCGCTTGTCGGCTCGTTCGATGAAATTGCAATGGATTATATCCAAACTGCTTTTTCTGCGAAATCTGCTGTTTTTCCAAAGTGCGAAGAACTTTACACATTCGAAAAAAATGGCAAGGACACAATTCTGCATAATCCACCTGCTCCCGAAAACGACACAATAGTTTTCGGAATGCGTCCTTGCGATGGTGCCGCTTTTGATTATCTTACTACTTTCTTTTTGAAAGAAAACCCCGACTATCACTTCAAAATGCGCTACGATAAAACAATTTTCGTCGGTCTAACCTGTTCGAGTGGTGATGAGTTCTGCTTCTGCACTTCCGTCGGAATTTCACCGTCAGACACTCGTGGAAGCGACCTTATGCTAACTAAGACCGAAAATGGTTATTATATGGAAATCATTACCGAAAAAGGCAAAAAATTGGTTGAGCAGTTTTCGAACTTCTTCGAGCAAACTGAACAAATAGACAAAACTAAATACACTGCAAATATTCAAAAACGCTTTGATAGTTCAGCATTAAAAGAAAAAATCAGCGGTGCCTTTAACTGGGAACGCTGGGAAGAGACCTCACTGCCGTGTTTTGGTTGTGGCACCTGTGCTTTTTCTTGCCCAACCTGCACCTGCTTCGATATTCAAGATGAAGCAAACTTGGTCGGCGGTGCACGCTACCGCATCTGGGACACCTGTGCTTTGGGAATTTTCACTAAACACGCATCAGGCCACAACCCACGCGAAAAGCAAAGCGAACGCTGGCGTAATAGAATACTACACAAATTTCTATACACCGACGAGCAATTTGGCACACTTTCGTGTGTCGGTTGCGGTCGCTGCATACGCAATTGTCCAGCCGAACTTAGTATTATTGAGCAAGTAAATGCAATTATGGAGGGCTGATAATGGAAAATATGTATTTGCCATATAGAATGTATATCGAAAAAATCACTGAAGAAGCACCACTTGTTCGTACTTATCGCTTGAAATTCAAGGACCCTGCCGACGAAGAGAAGTTCTCCTTCAAAGCAGGTCAATTTGGTGAGTACTCAATTTTTGGTGAGGGCGAAAGCACCTTCTGTATTGCTTCTTCGCCTACACGCAAAGGTTATATAGAATGCACTTTCCGCGTTGCGGGACGTGTTACAAAAGCACTTGCTAATTGCGAGGAAGGCGACGAAATAGGCTTCCGCGGTCCCTATGGCAACACTTTCCCGATAGATGATTGGAAAGGCAAGAACCTGCTTTTTATTGCCGGCGGAATTGGATTGCCACCGCTTCGCTGCGTTATTTGGAATTGTCTCGATTTGCGCGAAAATTACCGTGATGTTACTATTCTTTATGGTGCTCGCAGTGTTCAGGACCTTGTCTATAAACACGAACTCGAAGAATGGAACAACCGTCCCGATGTTAACTTGTTTACAACTGTCGACCCCGGAGGCGAGACGCCCGATTGGAAGGGAAAAGTTGGTTTTGTTCCTACAATTCTGAAAGAAATAAGCCCAAGCTCGGAAAATACAATTGCAGCTGTTTGCGGTCCGCCAATTATGATTAAACTCACTTTGCCCGTGCTTTTTGAACTTGGCTTCAAAGAAGAAAACATTTTCACAACACTCGAAAACCGTATGAAATGCGGCATAGGAAAATGCGGACATTGTGCTGTCGGACCATACTACGTTTGCAAAGATGGTCCCGTCATCACTTACAAAGAACTAAAAGAACTACCACAGGAATATTAGAATATTAAAAAAACTTCTCAAACTTACCAATTCCGAACCTTCGGAAGGTTTCCGTCCCTTCCGAAGGTTTTTACATAATTTTCGCTAATATGTTGAAAAACGTTGAAAATCAATATTTGTTGAAATTTCGAAATATAACAAGACAACATTGTTAATTTTGATTGTATTTTTGCCTTTTGAGACAACCTCTTTGATATTAATCGTGTTGATTGATTTTTCGTAAGTCAACTAAAATAAAAAATAGCCGAACACTTTTGCTCGGCTTTCCTGTGATCCCAAGGGGATTCGAACCCCTACTGCCAGCGTGAAAGGCTGGTGACCTAACCATTAGTCTATGGGACCATCAAATTTTCAAGAATTCAAAATTACGACTATTTTTTCTAATATCCAAAAATTTTTTCTATCATTTGATTTTTTTACAAAAAATCCCACTATTGCTGAGATAATGATTTGCCAAATAAATAATAATTTCTATGTTTTATTATTATAGAAATTTTTGTATTTTATGTTAATATTTCAAGTATAATATTTTTTAGTCTGTTTTTCGATAAAGTATGTTTCTAAACAATTTTGCCGAAGTGCCGATAAATTAGAATGAATTTGCTTAATTAGAGAAATAATTGCTCTAATTAATTGAGATGGAGAACAATAGAAGGGATGATATATGTTTGTAATTATTGGTATCGTGCTCGTTTTTGGTGCATTGCTTGGTGGATTTATGGTTTCGGGAGGTAACCCGCTTTCATTGATTGTGCCTGGTGAATTTATAATTATTTTGGGCGTTGCTACAGGCTCTTTGATTATTGCAAATCCGCTCCCTATTCTCAAACAAATCATTGCAGCAGCTCTTGGCACTCTAAAACCACCAAAAGTGAGTAAAGCAGCTTACTTAGACTTACTTAAAATGCTTTATGAACTTTTCCAGTTTGCTAAACGCGAGGGGTTGATTGCACTCGAGCAACACGTTGAAAATCCCGAATCAAGTTCAATCATTTCTAAATACCCGACTTTCCTTGCCAATCATCACGCTGTTGATTTTCTTTGCGATACTTTGAAGGTTGTTCTCTCGGGTGGTGTCCCCGCACACGATTTAGAAGAGTTAATGGATATGGACCTCGAAGCCCTTCACGAAGAAGAAATGGTTATTCCTGGTGCCCTTCAAACATTCGCAGACGCTTTCCCGGGTATCGGTATTGTGGCGGCGGTGCTTGGTATCATCGTTACAATGGGGTCCATTAATGAAGGTGCCGAGGCTGTTGGTCATCACGTTGCGGGTGCGCTTGTTGGAACGTTCCTTGGTGTGTTGATGTCTTACGGTATCGTCGGTCCAATTGCATCTCTTGTTGGTAAAACTCTGGCAAAAGAAGCTAAATATTTGCTTTCAATCAAAGCGGCGCTTCTTTCTTTCGCCAAAGGTGCCCCTGCTACCGTTGCAATCGAATACGGACGCCGTGCAATCGACCCCGAATACCGTCCTACTTTCAAAGAAACTGAAGAAAACTTGAAGCGTTAATCCATTGAGGTGAATATGTCGGCTGATGAACAACAAGGCCATAAAGAACAACCTATTATAATAAAAAAGGTCAAAAAAGGCGGTCACGGCGGTCACCACGGCGGT
>JAKIZO010000033.1:0-6649 GCA_022707965.1 Bacteroidota bacterium | reverse complement strand
TTGCTTATGCTGACTTCGTAACCGCTATGATGGCGTTCTTCATCGTTATGTGGATTCTTGCTTCCAGCGAAGAAGTTAAGCAGGCAGTTGCTTCCTATTTTCAAGAGCCAGGTGCCTTTAATTTCCTTACTGGCAAAAGAACCGTTCCTATTGATTTAAATTTATATCCTGAAAGAAATAAAGGTGAAGGTGAGGGCAAAGGAAAAGGTGAATTTGTTATTTCTTTTCAACAGACTAAACCCGATACTATTAAAGCGGAAGAACTATTCAAAGCTCTTAATGATAGTATCTCTGCTGCCAAGCGTGTTGAAGTTACAGGCGAAAATATCAAGAAACTTTTAGAGAACGAATTATCTGCTAAACCTGAAATTAAAGATATCATTTCCTCAATAAAAATTGAAATGACTAAGGAAGGACTTCGAGTTGAACTTATTGAAACAAGCGAATCATTATTCTTCGAGGTCGGCAGTAGCACTCTCAAAAGAGAAGCCGTGGAACTCCTACGAAAGTTAGCTCTGGAAATTGGTAAACTTCCAAATAATGTTGAAATCGAAGGACATACCGATAGCCGTGCCTATCGTGGCAAGTCGCTTTATACTAACTGGGAGCTCTCAGCAGACCGTGCTAATGCCGCTCGTAGAGTTCTCGAAACAGCTGGGCTCTGGCAAGGGCAAATTGTCAAGGTTACTGGCTTTGCCGATAGAAAACTTCGCAATCCTGATAATCCTTTCGATGTAACAAATAGACGTGTTAGTATTTTAATTAAGCAGATGTCGACTGACCAATTTATGTCATTAGCAGGAGAAACTAAAAATGAGTAGTCAAATCTCTATCCTTGTTGTAGATGATGAAAAAGCAGTGGTTTTAACTTTCGAAAAGTTGCTTTCCAAAACTTTTCCCGATATTAAAGTTTATACTGCTGAAAATGGAAAAGAAGCCTGGGATATAATTACTGTTCACCACCCGAATATTGTTATTTCTGATATAAATATGCCGGTTATGGACGGCTTTCAATTACTGATAAAAGTTCGTTCAAATCCTGATTATAATGATATTGTTTTTATCCTGCTTACCGGCAATACAGAAGTTAGCGAACGAATAAAAGCACTGGATAAAGGTGCTGATGAATTTATTACCAAGCCCGTTGTCTCTGTCGCATTGGAAGCACGTATTCGCTCTGCTTTGCGTATTGTTCGACTTCAGCAACAGATGAAAGAAGAAAATCAGTTGTTAATTGAACTTGCCGAAGAATTAGAAAAAGATATACACGATATGGCTCTGCTTGCAGTGAAGTTTATGCAAGCACGCATTCCGACTTCTCAGGAAATGCTTAGCCGTGTTGCTGAAGCTTCTGTCTGGATTGCCCGCCAGCTCGGAAAATTTTCTGATGAGGAAATTCGTGATATTGAAATCGCCGCTCTTCTTTCGCAGGCCGGACGTATGTCCTTGCCAGACCACTTGCTCCGACAACCTATTATGATTGATGGCAATCCAACCGACCCAATTATGATGCAGGTTCCTAATGCTGCTCGCGAAATTGTCTCTGGTGTCCGTCGTTTTGCCGATATTGGAAAAATTCTCTACTCTCTTTATGAGAATTTTGATGGAAGCGGTTTCCCTCAACGTCTTCAATCCTGGCAAATTCCTTTTGCTTCGAGAATTATCCGCGCCGCTCTCGATTATGAAGAAAACAAAGCTCGCACCGGCAAAAAAGGTTCAGATATTATTAATATTATGAAAAATCAAGCTAATAGGCTCTACGACCCTCGCGTTGTAATTCTTTTGGAGCAATACATTTACACTTACGAAAAAGAACTTCAAAATCCAAACGAAGTGCCCGTTCTTCTTTCCGATTTGAAAGAAGGAATGATTTTAGCAAGAGAAATTGTTACCGAAAAAGGTCTAAAACTATTGCCTGCTGGTGCTGTCCTCAAAAAACCTATTATTGATAGAATTATTGCTCACAATACTACCGACCCGATTTTAGGCAATATTTATGTGAAAAAATCATCCGTTCAATAATGTGGCATCTAAAAAATAAAACTGCTATTATTACCGGTGCCTCGCAAGGTATCGGTTTTGCTATTTTAAAGGAATTCCTCTCGCTTGGGGCTCGATGCATCGCTGTCGCTCGAAACAAACGCGAAATTCAGTCGCTTGAAAGTAACTACCCTGACAATTTACTTTTTTACAGCTTCGATTTATCCGATAAAAGTTCACGCTCTTCGTTCATTGAACTAATCAAGTCTAATTTCAACGAAATCAATGTTCTTGTAAATAATGTCGGTTCGAATATTCGGCGTGCCACTTGCGATTATACAGATGAAGAAATAGAATTTCTATTCCAAATCAACTATTTTTCCACATTGGAACTTTCAAAAGGTTTGCATACGCAACTGAAAAACTCGGGAAATGCCTCAATAATCAATATTTCTTCGATTTCGGCAAGCAGAATAGTGCGTTCAGGCGCTATTTATGCTTCTGCAAAAGCAGCACTTTCCCACCTGACGCGTTATCTTGCTGTCGAGTGGGCTTCTGATGGTATTCGCGTCAATTCTATCGAACCGTGGTATATTGACACACTGCTTGTTAGCCCCATTCTCAATGATATTGAACGATTAAGCAAAATCAAAGCCCAAACCCCTATGCAACGAATTGGAAAACCTCAGGAAGTTGCTTCTGCGGTTGCTTTTCTTGCTATGGACTCTTCATCTTATATCACTGGACAGGTTATTGCAGTTGATGGAGGTGCATCTTGCTTGCTTTTATAAGTTTTTCGTCCATTATAGATTACTTTGCAAACCAGTCCGACATATTCAATATTGTTTTTCTATTTCTGGTGATTGGATTTATTGTCTCACTTATTAAAAAATTCATCAAACTTGCGATTTATATATGTATTCTAATAATTTTAATAATAGTTATCGACAAATTATTAAATTTGTATTTGTTTGTATCTTAAATTTTTGGGAATAATATGGCTTATAAAATTGGAGTTATTGGAACAGGTTATGTTGGGCTTGTCTCGGGTACTTGCTTTGCTGCAACAGGCAATTTTGTTACCTGTGTGGATATAGATGAAGAAAAAGTAAATAAATTGCGTCAGGGTATCTGTCCAATTTTTGAACCCGGTCTCGATAGGCTACTTGTGCAAAATATCCAGGAAGAACGACTTTTTTTTACAACTAATTTAGCGGAAACGGTTGAAAATTCACAAATTATTTTTCTTTGCCTTCCAACTCCACCAAATGAAGATGGCTCGGCAGATTTACATCACGTTCTGGAAGTTGCTGAACAGATTGGCACTATTATTCGCGACAAAAATATAAAAGACAAGAAAATCATTGTCAATAAAAGCACTGTTCCCGTTGGCACTGCTCAAAAAGTACGCGATATTCTCATCAAATACATTCCCGAAAGCTTATTCGAAGTTGTAAGCAATCCTGAATTTTTGCGCGAAGGTTTAGCAGTGGAAGACGCTATGAAACCTGAACGCGTTGTTGTCGGAACTCGCAGCAAATGGGCAGAAGAAATTATGATTGAACTCTACAAACCTTTCGTCCGAACGGGAAATCCGATTATTATTATGGACGAAAAAAGTGCAGAAGTTACTAAGTATGCCGCCAATGCTTTTCTTGCAACTAAAATCTCTTTTATGAATGATTTATCTGCTTATTGTGAAAAAGTTGGTGCTGATATTGACAAAATTCGTTTTGGTCTTGGCACTGATAGCCGCATCGGTAAATTGTTCCTTTTTGCAGGTATTGGATATGGCGGTTCGTGCTTCCCGAAAGACGTTCGTGCTTTAATTTATTCTGCCGAAGAGCACAATCAACCTCTTAGAATTGTCAAAGCAACTATGGAAGTTAATGAAGCCCAAATCAAACGCTTCTTTGGCAAAATTAAAAATAGATTTGGCAACCTGAATGCTCTTAAATTTGCTATCTGGGGGCTTGCTTTCAAACCGAATACTGATGACGTCCGCGAAGCACCTGCTTTCAAACTTATCGATATGCTGCTTGCCGACGGTGCCACTGTCAATGTTCACGACCCCGAAGCCTTAGAAAACACACGTCGCCACTACGGGGATAAACTGAATTATTTCAATAAAATGTATGATGCTATTCAGGATTGCGACGCTCTAATCGTTGTTACTGAATGGAACCAATTTAGAACGCCTGATTTCAATTTAATCGCTTCTAAACTAAAAAATAAAATTATTTTCGACGGTCGTAACCTATATTCACTCGATAATATGTCCGAATTAGGGTTTGAATATTACAGTATCGGTCGCAAAGATATTCGTTAAGAGAAATTGCTATGGAACCCAAAATTTCTGTATGCATAATTGCAAAAAATGAAGAAAAAATGTTGGGCGATTGCCTTGATTCTGTTCGTCCCATTGCTTATGAAATTATTGTTGTTGATACAGGTTCAGTCGATGATACTGTAAAAATTGCTCTTGCGAAAGGTGCAAAAGTAATACGCTCGCAATGGCAAAATGATTTTTCATTTTCTCGCAACATTTCGCTGAAAGAAGCAACAGGCGATTTTATTTTGGTAATAGATGCCGATGAGCGTCTGCAAAATCCGCAAACTTTACTCGATACTGTTCGTAATGCTGAACCAACCGATGGTGGCTGGCTTGTTGAACTGCTTTCTACTGTTGATGTCAGGTCAAGCATTACTCAATCGCATATTTCGTATGTTTTGCGTCTTTTCCGCAATAATCCGAACTTCTATTTCGAAGGTGTTATTCACGAACAAGTTTTATATTCGATTTTAAGGCAAAATTATAAAGTTAAAAATTGCTCTGTTCAACTTCTTCATCTTGGATATGATTTAGACCCCGAGAAAATTCGGTTAAAGCAACTTCGCAATCTTGAACTACTCAATATTGCACTCGAAAAAGACCCCAATAACCCATATAATTTAACGCAACGTGCCCATACTTACGTTGCTCTTGGCAGAAAGGAAGACGCCCATCAAGACTATTTGCGAGCTCTGGAACTTGTCCCCAAATCAAACAAGCTGAGAATTCGCATCCTTGGTAATGGTGCGATGAATGCCTACAAGATGGGCAATAAAGAGCTTTCTTTCCGCTGGGCTCGGGAATCATACGAAACTGTTCCCAATCAATCTTTAGCAAATTTTATACTTGCTGAGCTCTATTTCGAAAAGCAGCAGTATCCGCAGGCACTAACGCACTTCCTGAAAATGCGAGAAGTCCACCAGCAACGCGAAAAAGATTTCTTCGCTATTCTTGCAGGTGATTATTTCATTCCGCTCGACCATCTTGCTTATAAAATCGGTAGATGCTATTTTTTGATGAACGACTACAAAAACGCAAGCGAAGAATATGAACTCGCATATAAACTTAATCCCAAAAACGAACTTGGGCTAATTGGTCTGGCAAATATTGCTTTTGTACTCGGCAAATACGAGCAATCTAAACAGCTTCTCGAATTTGCTCTCAAAATCAATCCAAGCCAAACTGCTATTTATGATTTTTTAGCAAGAGTTGAAAATGCCATTAAAAGCGAAAGTCAGGTTACTATTTCGAGCAAACCAACAGAAAGCCAAGCAATCCCAAAACAAACACAGCCGCCGAGCTCACCGTCTCTTTTCGAAAGTATTAACAATTTTGGCAGGCAAGCAACTCTATCTGTCTGTATGATTGTGAAAAATGAAGAAGATATGCTTGCTGGATGTCTCGATAGCGTGAAAGATATTGCCGATGAAATTGTCATTACCGACACAGGTTCAACTGATAGAACAATCGAGATAGCCCGTAGCTACGGTGCAAAAGTGTATCAAATGGAATGGAAAGACGATTTCGCCGCTGCTCGAAATAATTCTCTTATGAATTGTACTTGCGATTGGGTGCTTTATATTGATGCAGACGAACGTCTAACCCCTGAAAGCCAGAAAAACATCAAACGCTATATCAGTCAGGCATTGCCTGATGTAGGTGCTCTGATTTGCACAATCGAAAGCGACCATAACTACCTTGATGGTAATTCAGAAGTTCATCGTGGGGGATATCCTCGCCTGTTCCGCAATCTTGGATATCCGAAGGTGAAATTTGTCGGTCGCGTTCACGAGCAAATTTCCCCATCATTGATTGATGCTGGATATACTTTCGCCATTTCTGATTTGAAAATAATGCATCTTGGATACAACGTTTCTCGCAAAGAAATGGAAGAGAAAGTTCGCCGTAACTACCGTATGCTTATTGCACACGTGCAAGAAGAGCCGCTGAACGGCTATGCGTGGTTCCAGCTTGGTCAAACTCTGTCTCAAATGCAACTCTTTCGAGAAGCAGAAGAAGCAATTCGATTCGCTATTAAATGCGGTGATTTATCCAAAACTATTTATTCTTCGGCAGCGGCAGCACTCTCTCAGCTTAGCGGTCGCCGCGGTGATTTCAATGAAGCTCTTCGCTGGGCTGATGCGGCACTGGAAAAATCCCCCAATCAGATTTATGGCATTACTCTTAAAGCTTTCGCTCTACTTAATTTAAACCGTGCCACCGAAGCAATCCCATACTTCGAGCAAGCTCTTCAAATGCTCAAACAATCTGAAAAATACTTTACATTTGGTAGTCCTGCCTTCGATATTGATATTTCAGAAGAAGTTCTCACAAAAG
>JAKIZO010000032.1 GCA_022707965.1 Bacteroidota bacterium | reverse complement strand
TTTCAAAGAATATAATCCAAATATATATTCACATGGTTTTCACCAATATCCAGCCAAATTTATACCACAATTAGTAAGAAAATTATTAAGAGTATTTACAAACGAAAATAGCATAATTCTTGATAATTTTATGGGATCTGGAACTACTTTAATTGAAAGTATGCTTCTAAACAGAAAAAAAGCAATAGGTATTGAATTAAATCCATTTGCTTGTTTCATAGCTAAGGTTAAAACTACGCATATAAATCCTAATAATTTAACAAACTTTAATTTATATAAATTTTATAATATTGAATTTTGGTATAAAGAACATCAAATCCGTGATTTATCAAAATTACGTGAAATTATTATGAACATAGATGACGAAAATATTAAAAACTTTTTTTTAATATGTTTTAGTGAAGTTGTGCGAAGAGTATCTTTAACAAATCATAATGGTTTTAAGTTACACCGTGATAAAAATAAATTAAGAGATGATTTTAACCCAAATGTTTTTTGGCATTTTGATAATATTTCTCAAAGAAATATTGCGCTTATGAAAGACTTTTATTACAAAACTATGAATTCAAAAACGGAGATTCAGATTATACATAGCGATTCTCGAATAAAACAGGATATAGAAAATAATAGCGTGGATCTAATAATTACTTCTCCTCCTTACGGCGATTCTAGAACCACAGTAGCTTATGGGCAATTTTCAAGATTATCATGGCAGTGGATAAAAAATGATAATTCAGTATTTAAAATAGATGAAAATCTTTTGGGTGGTAGAATAAAGAAAAATTATGAAAATAATATTTTAGATTATTCAAATACATTAAAAATACAATACAATAGTATAAAAGATAAAGATTCTAAAAGAGCCGACGAAGTATTGTCATTTTATTTAGATCTATACGATGCTCTTAAAAATGCTTATAACTATCTAAAAGAAGATAAATATTTTGTTTTAGTGACAGGTAATAGAACAGTAAAAAATGTTTTTCTTAGAACAGATTTAATAATAAGTGAATTAGCAGATAAAATTGGATTTAGAACAGAGAAGATCTTATATAGAAATATAATAAATAAAAGAATGCCAAAAAGGAATTCACCAACAAATATAAAAGGAGAAACATCTACAACTATGTTAAAAGAAAATATAATTTTTTTAAGAAAGAGTTAACCACATCGCCTAACAGCGTGTATATGCCATCGCTTCGCGACTGCACATACACGCAACCGTTCAATGAGATAAAAATACGCAATATATTCAGCTTCGGCTGTTTGATAATAATTAATCATTCATACATTTCATATCATGGTAATATTATGAAACGGTTTTATTTATACTTATTTGCTATATCTCTTCTTGGAATTTGCTTTGCTGTGGCAGTGCATTCAAAACCAAAAAAGGCTAATAATAAAGTAGATTATTTTGAATTAGGAGAGGCAGCCTGGGATAATTTCCAGTTCGAATTAGCGCTTGAATACTACAACAAAGCGATTGAAGTAAATCCTGCTGATATTCGACCGTACGAAAAATTAATTTCGTTTTATATTACAATTGATAATTACAGTGAAGCTATCGATTATTGCACTAAAGTAATTAAATGTCACCCTGAGAATGATATGTTGTATTTACAACGTGGCGAATCTTATAAAATGTTAGAAGATTTCAAAAATGCTCTAAATGATTATAGACAAATTATAAAATTAAAACCTGATTATTATTTAGGTTATAGCACAGCCGCGGTTGTTAGCTATTTCTTAGATGAAGGTGATGTTGCTATAAATTATGCAGACAAAGCGATAGAGCTCAACCCCGACGATGAACAATCGTATTATGTTAAAGCGTGCGTCTATTTCGACAGATTTGATTTTGAGTTAGCTCTGGGAAATGCAAATTTAACTATAAACACAATTAACAAAAGAGTATTTGAAGCAACTGATGAAAATGACATAAAACTACCTTCATTTCTTTATGATGTATATGAATTGAGAGGGGTAACTTATCGATATCTTGGGCAATTTGAGAATGCAATTAAGGACTTTACTTTTTTAGCTGAGTTGCAGAGCCACGAACCTAATTACTTTATTCTGCTTGCGAACACAAAATTTATGTATGCAACAGTTCTACTGAATGATAGTTCCATTGACCAGCAAGAATATGAAGAAATGTTACTCTCAGCCATTGACGACGTAAGCGCCGCTATCGAACTTGATGAAGAAAATCCAAGCTTCTTTTTCAGCAGAGCTTTGATGAAGCATAGCTTAAACGACAATGTTGGTGCCTTAGTTGATATTAACACTGCCATTAGAATGAATGCAGATGATCCTCTTTATTATTCGTTGAGAAGCGAAATATATGAAGCATTGGGAAATAATGAAGCCGCCGAAAAAGATTTTGAGTATTATCAATCCTTAATCGATGAAGATGAATGAGGGTTGAAACTAAGCTTGTTATTTGCATTGCACAGAGTTTGTATTGCACAGACACGAATGTCCGTGCTACTTCTTAAAAAAACCTTCGGAAGGTTTGAAACCTTCGGAAGGTTATGGCGATTCTTGGAGTTGCTCATCCACAGACAAGAATGTCTGTGCTACCGTTATGAAAACCTTCGTAAGGTTCTAAACTTTGTTATTACGAGACAATCTGATTAATACTGATATTTTCCCCTAATTAGTAGTTCAGACATTCCTGTCTGAAAATTCAATCTAACTTTTATCCTTCGACGTCATTGCACAGACACGAATGTCTGTGCTACCTTATATGAATATTTTTTTGTTCGTACCGCAAAGCTCTTTTTAAAAATTCAGTAAAAATTACGCTTGTTTTTCTTAAAATTTCTTATTAATTTTGTATTCCTTTTTCGGGGTATAGCGCAGTCCGGCTAGCGCACCTGGTTTGGGACCAGGGGGTCGGGGGTTCAAATCCCTCTACCCCGACAAAGACCACTAAAACACATCACGGAATTTCAATGAACACAAATAAACCTAAAAAAACTACTCGCAAGAAAAATTCAAGCGAAAGCGAGTTGATTAGACTTAATAAGTTTATCGCTGACGCCGGCTATTGCAGTCGCCGCAAAGCCGACGAACTCATCTCTGCGGGTGTGGTCAAAGTAAACGGCGCGGTTGTTACAGAATTAGGGGCAAAGGTACATCCCTCCGACCTTGTTACTATCAAAGGCGACCCCGTTAGCATCAAAGAGCATAACATTTATATCGTGCTGAACAAGCCAAAAGACGTTATTACTACTACCGCGGACGAAAAAAACCGCAAAACAGTTCTCGATATTGTTCGCAAGCAAACCCGTATTTTTCCCGTTGGACGGCTCGATAGAAACACAACCGGTGTGCTTCTGCTTACAAACGATGGTGAACTTGCCCACAGGCTCACTCACCCCAGCTACAAAATTCCTCGCCAGTACGCAGTGAAGCTCGATAAAGCACTCAAACCCGCCGACGCTCAAAAAATCGCCGACGGACTTGAAATTGATGACGAAAAAATGGCTCCCTGCGATATCATCATTAGCCAGCAGGACAAAACAAAAGTCTTTATCACGCTTACCGAAGGCAAAAACCACGAAGTCAAGCGTATTTTCGAGTTTGTTGGCTACGAAGTGAAGCAGCTCGACCGTAAATCATACGCCGGCATCACCTACAAAGGGCTCGAAAAAGGGCGATACCGCCACCTTACTCGCAAAGAAGTTCTTTATCTGAAAAAACTTGTTGGAATTCTTTAACATTTGATTTATTTTTATCAAGTTCATTTGATTTATTTCGGTGCGAATTATGAAACATATAATTTTTACCATAATATTGCTTTCTTTTGTATGTATAGGTGCATACTCGCAGGACGAAAGTCTGCCTAAATCCTCGACAACAGTTAAATACTACGAGCCAAACGTTCCGAAAGAGCTCCACACACGTATTTCTGACTTTTTCAAGCTGATTATTCAGGCTCGCTACGAGGAAGCCTACCGCCAATTACTGCAAGGTAGCCCTCTTATGCGAAAGGAAAAAGAGATAAATAGATTAATTGAGCAAACTGAAAAAGCAACGCAAATTTATGGTGCTATGCGTGGGTTCGAAGCAGTCGATAGCGAAGTAGCCTCGAACTCTATGATAAAATGCCGGTATTTAGGTTTGCACACGCTCTACCCAATGCGCTGGATCTTCACTTACTACAATTCACCTGAAAATGGTTGGGTAATCATCAACATTAAATTCGACGACCAGAGCGATTTTTATTTCAGAAAAGATTAGTTGCTGCGAAGAATTTTCTCTACTTCTTGAAGTTGCTCGAAGGTGTTCACCCCTTGAATTTCCTCGAACGAAGCACAATTTATTGCTACTACTTTTTTGCCTTGCTGCTTGATTATTTCTATAATGTCGGTAAGGTAGTATTCTTTTTGTGCGTTGTTTTGCTTTACGTTTTCGAGAGCCGCGAAAAGAAGTCCCGTATTTAGAAAATATATTCCACTGTTGATTTCATTAATTGCTTTTTCCTGCTGGGAAGCGTCTTTTTCTTCTCGAATGCGAATAAATTCGCCATCGGGCGAACGGACAATTCTTCCATAGCCGGTGGGATTTGCTGCGGTTGCCGATAGAACAGACAATTCAGCCGAAGCTGCGGTGTGTTCTGCGATAAACTTTTGCAAGGTTTTGGGCTTAATGACGGGGGCATCGCCTGCGAGAATAACAACATCGGTCGGCTGCTCGACAAACGGCTCGACTTGCTTGACAGCGTGCCCGGTGCCCAATTGCTCGTCCTGATGAATGAATTTTATTGTGCCGAGCTGGTTGCGATACTCTCCGGAAACGTAATCTATTACAAGTTCTTTTTTGTAGCCAACGATTAAATAAATGCGTTTGGGGTTAAGTTGCAAAGCAGTATCTAAAACGTAACCGATAAGCGGTTTTCCGTTTGCCTGTGCAAGCACTTTTGGTGTTTCGGGATTATTCATTCGGGTGCCTTTTCCGGCTGCAAGGATAATAATCGAAAATTGCGACATCTACATAATTTCCGGGTTTGTAATACTTTTTATCTTGTTGTCTTCGTCGACAAGCACAACAGTTGGCTTGTGGCTTGCAATTTCGTCGTCTTTCAGGTGGCAGTAGCTTATGATGATAATCAAGTCGCCGACCTGACCTTTGCGAGCAGCTGCACCATTCAGGCAAATTGTTCCGCTGCCTGATTCGCCCGGAATTACGTATGTTTCGAAGCGTTCGCCGTTGTTGATATTGACAACGGATACTTTTTCGAATAGAGCAATATCGGCTGCCTTCAATAGTTCGGTGTCCACCGTGAGGCTACCTTCGTAATGAAGTTCCGCCTGAGTGATTTTTGCTCTGTGTATCTTTGATTTTAAGAAAATTCTTTCCATTTTTTCAACCAAATCAAAATTTAGAATACAAAATTAGTAAATTTTTCGTTAATTTAATAACTTGTATTATTAACTATTTACATAGAATTTTATTTTATTTCGAGAAATTCCTATTTATATTTAACTAAGAGAATGTAACTATTGTTTTAATCAATGTGTAATTATATTAAATTTAATGTATAACTATTGTAGTCTTAAAATTATATGAAACAATTGTTTATTAAACTAACACTAATTATAACGCTTTTTGCTTCTCAGCTACAAGCAAAACCAATCGCAATTAGCACTGCAAATCAGGTGGCAGAAAACTTTTTCTTTCGCCAAGAACTCACCACCCAATCTGCTAACCAGGTTCAATTAGTCTATGTAGCCATAGACGATGTCCCTGCAACAAAAGATGTTCCCCAAGAACCGTTTTTTTACGTATATTCATCGAACAATAATTCATTTTTAATCGTCTCGGGCGACGATGCAACTCGCCCGGTGCTGGGCTTTTCGTTCGATTCTGAGTTCGACCCCAATTTTATTCCACCGAACGTTGAATACTGGCTGAGTTACTATAAAGAGCAAATTCGCTACGTTCGCGAAAATAATATACAAGCAACAGCAGTAACCGCAAAAGAATGGGCAAAAGTGCTTTCTGGTGGCTATGATTTCACGACAAGCACAGTTGACGCTGTTTCCCCACTCACAAGAACGAAATGGAACCAAGCACCATACTACAATGATTTCTGCCCGTACGACGATAGCCGGCAGGCTCGCACAGTGGCAGGCTGCGTTGCAATTGCAATGGCACAGGTTATGAAATATTGGAATTATCCAGCTTTAGGCAAAGGCTCTCATTCATACAACCACTATAAATTAGGAACTATTTCAGCAAGTTTCGAAGAGATGGAAATTAACTGGAAGTCGTTCCCAAATCAACTTCATTCGAGAAACGAAGAATTAGCATACACGATATTTTTGATTGGAGTAAGTGTGGAAATGCGATATGGAGTGGACGCAAGCGGTGCGTTCGTCATCTCTAAATCTTCGCCTAAAACGCACTGTTCCGAGTATGCTATGAAAACATACTGGAAATACGACCCAAATCTCATTGTAGGAATACGCAAAAGCGACACAACTGATGCCGGATGGGCAAATATCATTAAAAGCGAACTGAACAGCGGAAGACCATTAATATATACAGGTTCTGGTGAAGAAGGTGGACACGCCTGGGTATGCGACGGCTACCGCGAAGATAATTATTTCTCGATGAACTGGGGCTGGGGCGGTGCCTATAACGGGTACTATTCGCTTTCTGCTTTAAGTCCTGGAACGGGCGGTATTGGTAGCGGTTCGGGCACATTTAACGAAAATCAGGAACTGCTCTTCGGAATGCAACCAATCAAGGAAAATAGTTCTATTATCACTATTTCGGGGAATGCTCAGTTTGACCAATCACCTGTTGGAATAAAAGTTCAGAGAACTTTCTACGTCAATAATCTGGGAAGCAAGCCCTTTACTATCACTTCTGCAACTGTACCACAATCATTCGAGCTTGCCACTCAGCTTCCGATTACAGTTGCACCAGGTTCGTCCGCTGAGCTGTTGATAAATTTCACCCCAAAATACGCTACAAGTTATTCGGGAGAACTGGTATTGACTACAAATGCCGATTTCGGGAACAATACTATAAATTTACGCGGAACGGGCATAGCAAACACTTCTGTTGCGGACGAAAACGTTAATTTCGATGTTTATCCAAATCCTGCAAGCGATAATATTTTCGTTAGCACCGATGCCGCCGTATCGACCATTGAGATTGTCGATTTGCTTGGAAATATTCTCGTTAGCCAGAACGCAACTAAACCAAATCAATCAATCGATGTATCGAATTTGCCCGCGGGCGTTTATTCCCTCAGAGTAACAACAAATAAAGGCAACTTAAAAACTAAGCCGTTTTTAATTCACAGATAGAGACAAAAATAGGACAATATTTTGCTGAATTTTTGGAAGCCGTTAATTTAAAATGAAATTACGGCTTCTTCGTTTTTATGATAAATAATTAAAAGTAAAAATCATTTGAATTATTAACGCAATTATATTAATTTTAAAATTATGAGAGTGAAAACATTAATAGCAAATGCAAATATCACCTGCCGCGGCACAATTCGCGGTGGGTCATTCCTGTCGCTTTGTCGCTTCAAAAGAGTCTTAATGCTCACCATAAAACTATCCGCAGGAATACCCTTATAATAAAGAACTACTCAAAATTAAGATTTTTTCTTAACTTTGCCTATAACATTTGTTCTTTATTAATTTGGAGTATTTTTTTATGGGGTATTTTCCACAAATATACGTTGAACCAACAAAAGCATTAGAAGAATTAAGAAACTATATTTTAGCGGACGGTTTCGATTTTATTCTGGATTTGGAAAAAAGCCGTGGGGCATTACTTCTCGAAGCCCGCACCGGCAAACCATTTATTGATTTTTTCACCTGCTTTGCGTCTATGCCAATTGGTATGAACCACCCAAAAATGATGGACGAGCATTTTATCAATTACATCGGCAGAATTGCTGTCAACAAAATTGCAAATTCGGATATCTACACAGACGCAATGGCAACATTTGTCAAAACTTTCTTTGAATATGCTGTTCCCGATTACTTCAAATATTCGTTTTTCATCGAAGGCGGTGCGCTGGCAGTAACAAACGCGCTGAAAGTTGCCTTCGACTGGAAAGTGCAGAAAAATTTCCGCAAAGGATATCATCGCGAAGTTGGCACAAAGGTTATTCATTTCAAGGAAGCATTCCACGGGCGCGACGGCTACACTATGTCGCTTACAAACACTGACCCCGTTAAAATCAAGTATTTCCCTAAATTTGATTGGCCAAGAGTTACAAATCCGAAAATTACCTTCCCGCTTAACGATGAAAATTTAGAAAAAGTAATTGCATTAGAACGCCAATCTATTGATGAAATAAAGAAAGCTTTCAAAGATAATCCCGATGATATTGCGGCAATAATCATAGAACCTATCCAAGGCGAAGGCGGCGACAACCACTTCCGCCCCGAATTTCTGCAACAATTACGCGTGCTCGCCGACGAAAACGAAGCTATGCTTATTTTCGACGAAGTCCAAACGGGCGTTGGGCTTACCGGCACTATGTGGGCACACGAACAGATGGGCGTCAAGCCCGATATTATGGCTTTCGGCAAGAAAATGCAAGTCTGCGGCATCGTCGTTACCGATAGAGTTGATGAAATCGAAACGAACGTTTTCAAGGTGTCGAGCAGAATAAACTCGACCTGGGGCGGCAATCTTGTGGATATGGTTCGCGCAACTCGCTACCTTGAAATTATTCACGACGAAAATTTAGTTCAAAACGCTGCCGAACGCGGAGCGGAACTATTCGATAAATTGCATATTTTGAAAAATGAGTTTCCTGAATATATATCAAATGTCCGTCATCGTGGGTTGTTTGCTGCGTTTGATTTTGATAATGCAGAGAATAGAACCCGTTTTACTCGCAAATGCTTCGACGAAGGCTTGATTATTTTGCCTTGTGGCGAAAAATCTGTTCGATTCCGACCGCCACTGAATATTACAAGCGAGCAAATTGATGAAGGACTTGAAGTTATTCGCAAGGTAATGAAAGAATTATAGATTATTTAATTAATATTACGACGAACGGTATAATGGCAAACTTAACCATTGTCGTAAGATGCTTGAATTAGCATCCTCATCCCCAAGCATTATACCGTTCGTCTTTATTTTTAATCGCTATTTATAGCTTCTTGCAAAACCAAACTTTCCAAAGTTAAACTATTTTTCGGGAATAAAAAAATTAAAAGTGTAAGCAGCATAAGCCCTGTGTTTTCAAGTAGTTTCGCCAACCCAACTGTTTGCTTTGCTATGTTCGAGTAGCAACCGCAATCTATATTTAGTCCTCGTGCCCAGGCTGTGGCAATCATAATATTGAAAAGCACAAGCAACACGAAAATCACTGCAGCATTTGCACGCAAACGCACACCCAGAATAAGCAACAACCCGCAAATTAACTCAATCCACGGCAACACAATCGCAACGGAATTTATAAGTATTTCCGGCAACATACGATAATTTGCTATCTCTCTGGCAAATAAATTTGGGTCGGTGATTTTGCTTACACCAACAATTATAAACATTGCTCCAACAATCAACCGAGCAAAAAAAATAAAATATTCATTCCCAATAATCGATTTCATAAACAAATGTCAAAAATTAGACATACAGAATAAACGAAAGAGCAATCAAATAATTCTATTTTTCAGAAAATTAACAATTTCATCAGCATTTTCAGAGAAAAACAGGCTACGGTATGTATTTTCCCAAAGAAAACCTTCTTCGTATGTATGACGAAGGAAATCAATCAATTTATTGTAGAAATTATTAATATTGTAGAAAGCAAGCGGCTTATCGATATAATTCAATTGATTAAGCACAATAATTTCGAAAAATTCTTCCATAGTCCCGACAGCGCCAGGCAAAGCCACAAATCCCGAAGCATATTCGCTCATCATCGCTTTGCGTTGGTGCATTGTCTCGACAATGTGAAGTTTTGTCAGGTTGTTGTGCCCGACCTCCATTTCGAGCAATTTTTGCGGGATAACGCCAATGACTTCCGCCCCGCAATCGAGCATCTCGTCTGCAATCGCCCCCATAATACCAACCGCACCACCACCGTAAACTAACCCGAAGCCCGATTGCGCTAATTTGCGGGCAAATTTTCGGGCTTCTATTTCATAAATTGGATTATTCCCTTTCGACGAACCGCAATAGACAGCAATATAGTGCATCAGCAACCGCTCCTGCCCGTTAGCACCACAGCAATAGTTCTTGCTACAATATATATATCCAGAAACATAGACCAATTGCGAATGTAATAGACATCCATCTGATTGCGTTCTTCGAAGCTGGAATTATTGCGGTCAGTTACCTGCCACAGCCCTGAAATACCGGGCTTGACCTTCAAAATCATTTCTTCGTGCCCGTTCATCTTGATTTTTTCCCAGGGGATATATGCGCGGGGACCGATTAAACTCATATCGCCTTTGATTACGTTCCAGAATTGAGGAAGTTCGTCGAGCGAATACTTTCGCAAGAATTTTCCAACGCGAGTAAGCCGCGGGTCGTCTTTCAATTTATGATAGATTTCATATTCTTTTCTCAGTTCGGGATTAGAACTCAAAATAGACGCCAGTCGTTCTTCTGCATCGTTGTGCATAGTGCGGAACTTGATAATATTAAAACGAGTGTCGTTTATTCCCATTCTTTCTTGCTTGAAAAGCACCTTACCACGAGAATCTAATTTCACAAGCAGGGCAATAATTAGCATAAGTGGAGCCGATAGCACAAGCAAAATAGTTCCAAGCACAATATCGAATAGGCGTTTCATAAACCGCGCAGAAGACGAAAGCAGTTTTTGCTGCAATTCAAGACCAAGCACCCCACCAAAATCACGCACCGAAACCCACAAGCTCGATAGCCCATACAAATCAGGGATAATCGTCGTATGAGCAAAGAATTTGGAATATTTATTGATGATTTCCTTCTGACGTTCTATATTTACACGCGGCATTGCGATAATTGCGTGCTCGTTGCAAAGGCGTTGCGATAGGTCGGGTATTATGTCCAGTCCGCCGACAACAGGCACACCCTGAATATACCCCCAGCGGTCAACATCATCATCGACAGCAACAATGGGACGCAAACCGAGTTGCTTTTGCTTGATTAGCGAACTGATTACACGTTCGCCCGCGCGCCCGGCGCCAATCACAACAACAGGTATTCCCCACCACGAGCGGTTCGATACAAGCTTCCTCACAACCGAACGACCTACGGGAACAGTTGCCAATGCCACGAAAAATGATGCAAGCACTGTTATTCTGAACTGACTGTCTATTCCTTCGGCTAAGTAGCTTAATAGAAGAAAAATTATAAAAGCAATGGTTGTGCTATAAGTAATTGAGCGAAGTTCTTCGATAATATCTATTCCAAATCCGGGATAAAGCCCGCGCAATGCATAAGCAATCGGAAAAAACGGCAACGAAAGACACAGCAGATATATATGGTTCCAGGAAATCGTGAATGTTTCAAAAGCAAACACCGTCAGAGCAAACGAAACAAGAATTGATAAAGTTAGCATCGAAATATCTGAAAGAAGGAAGAAGAAAGTTGCAAGTATTTTCCGCAATACAGTATTTTTTCCAAACGAGTAGCTTATTGCTTCATTCTTTAATAATTTCGTCAGCTCTATGAGTGTCAGTGTTTCCATCCAACCCAGAAACTTATTTAATTTATACTTTACAAGCATTTAACAATTTATTAAATTACTATTATTTTACTAATTCAGCAAATAAAATTGAACTCTCTCTTGAATAGATAAACAAGTAAGGCATAAATAAATTACGTTGCTTAACAAAAATTAATTTTAATTTTTCACTAATAATTTTTATTATACGTTTAGTTCATTGCACAAACACAAGATAATTTATGAACAGGCAACGATATTTTTTATTTATTAGCATATTTATTATTGCATTTTCCCATAGCATTCTGTGCAATGGGAAAATAGAAGCACTACGTTCACAAATTCAGAATGAGAAAAATCCTAAAGTTCGACTGGAAAAGTATTTCGAGTTGATTGATAAATTAATCGATTTAGGCGAGCCGGACATATTGCTTACTACTGAAATTGCTTACAAACTTGCAGATTCTTTGAAATCACCTCACCTATTAGCAAAGGCATTGTATTACAGGGGCATAGTCTGGCGAATTTGGAGCGATGCGAATAAATCACTCGAATATTCATTCGCTGCTTTGAAAATTTTCGAAGAACTTGGCGACAGGCGGCAATACGCCGAAACTATACGAACTATTGCCGAAACTTTTCGTTCACTGAATTTTTTAGATTTAGCAACGCAAAACGCTATCAAAGCCGAAGATATTTTTTTGAAGCTCAACGATACCGCCGGTCTTGCACAAACTTACAACAGATTGGCAGCAATAATGTTCGAAAAATTCCATCATATCTATGAAGGAACAGCTCTGAAATTGCAGATTTTTAGAACATACGACCCTGCGAACAGAACACCCGAAATTTTCTTTAATACTATTTCGAAGGATAAACAAATCAAGATGGCTTACGATTCACTGGTTAAATATATAGACCTGGCATATCATTACGCAAAATTTTCGGGTTCGCCCGCATTATTTGTGAATACATCGCAAATAGAAAGTGCTCTACTTATTAGCATTGGCAATCGTAAGCAAGCGATTGAATTATTGAATAAAGCTCTCGAAGTAGCGAAAAAAGAAGATTTCAAGATGTATTTGCCTTTGATATATACCTCACTCGCAGCAGCTTATGCCGACGAAAAAGACTTCGCCAGAGCCCTCGAATACTCCCAAATAGCAACAGAAATTAGCGAAAAAGCAAATATCCTCATTTTTAAGGCTATATCCGCACTATCTTTCTTCAAAATATACTCTTTAATCGGCGACTACAAAACTGCAAACGAATATTTAAACAAATATCAGGATTATAGAATTCAACATACGAGCAACCAAGTAGATGCTCGTATTCAGGTTGTCGAATACCAAAACAACCTAACTCGAAAAGAACAGGAATTGCAAAGTAGCAAACAAATTACAACTGTTATTGTTGTGTCCTTTATCTTGATACTCTCAATTATAGTTGTTTCTATGGTTGCATTAGCTCGAAGAAATAAAGAAATTTCAAAGCTTAATAATATTCTAATTGAAAACAACATTATAGTTCAAGAGCAAAGAGATAACTTGGAGATTGCCAACGTTGAGAAAGACAAATTTTTCTCAATAGTAGCTCACGATTTGAAAAATCCCGTCGGCAGTTTCCGTATGACTACCAGTATGTTGAGCGAATCCTTTGAACAATTTTCGAAAGAAGAAGCAAAAGAGATGATTGATATGCTGAAAGAATCTTCCGATAGTTTGTTTTCTTTGCTCGAAAATTTGCTCGAATGGTCGCGCTCGCAGCGTGGCAAAATCAATTTTATCCCTGTCGAAACAAACGTCAAACAACTTGTCGAATTGACCTGCTTTGTGGTGAAACACCAGGCAGCATTCAAAAACATCTCCTTAAATTGCGAAGTACCTGAAAATTACAAAATTGTTCTGGACCCGAACCTGATTACAACAGTTGTCCGAAATTTATTATCTAATGCCATCAAATTCACACCCGACGGCGGCTCAATTACAGTTGGAATAAAAGACGAAACCGACGAGCACGTTACCTTCTTCGTTTCGGACACCGGAGTTGGCATCCCACAAGAAAATATTGAGAAACTCTTTCGTATTGATACGCAGGTTTCAACACTTGGGACAAACCAGGAGAAAGGCACCGGACTCGGGCTAATTCTTTGCAAGGAATTCATCAATTTGCACGGTGGCGATATCTGGGCGGAAAGCCAGATTGGCGAAGGTACCACCTTTTATATTAAAATTCCGAAGAACATCACACCCGTTGTAACAAGCGAAGATATAATTGTGTAAAAGCAAGCGAAAGATTAAATATTAATAAACCTTCCGAAGGCTCCAAACCTTCGGAAGGTTATGGCGATTTCAAGCAACTTCTTTGCACAGACAGGAATGTCTGTGCTACCGAATTAATAAAAAACCTTCGGAAGGTTCCCGCCCTTCCGAAGGTTCTAAGCGATGTATATTCGTCGCAAATTATATTTTTTCTGCAACAGATTTGCCTTGCAAGAACAGAGCTAAATAGTCGCGGCTGCCGGCTTTCGAATCGGTTCCGCTCATATTAAATCCACCGAATGGATGCACATCGACAATAGCGCCGGTGCACTTGCGGTTCAAGTAGAGATTGCCGACGTGGAATTCACGAGTAGCGCGGTTGAGTTTTTCGCGGTTCATCGAATAGACGGCGCCGGTGAGCCCGTAAATTGTGTTGTTTGCTATTTCGAGAGCGTTATCGAAATCGCGTGCTTTAATTACAGCAAGCACGGGACCGAAAATTTCTTCCTGCGAAATGCGTGCCATTGGGTCGACATCGACGATAACTGTTGGTTCGATAAAGAAGCCAGGTCTATCCAATTTATTACCGCCACAAAGCAATTTGCCTTCTTTCTTGCCAATTTCAATATAGTTGAGAATTGATTTTTCGGCGCTTGCGCTAATGACGGGACCCATCTGATAGTTTTCTTCGGGAAGTCCTTGCTTAATTTTCTCAACACCTGCTTTTAGTTTCTGAACAAACTCATCGTAAATTTTTTCGTCGACTACTGCACGCGAGCAAGCCGAACATTTTTGTCCCTGGAAGCCGAAAGCAGAAGTAATCACGCCTGCAACTGCATCATCAACGTTAGCTTCGCTATCGACAACGATTGTGTCCTTGCCGCCCATTTCTGCAACAACGCGTTTAATCCAGATTTGACCTGGGTTAGTCTTTGCAGCACGTTCAATAATACGCAAGCCTACTTCCATCGAACCTGTGAAGGAAATAAAGCGAGTTTTTGGGTGGTCGACAAGGTAGTCGCCAGTTTCGGCACCCGATGCAACAAAGTAGTTAAGCACGCCTGCGGGCAAACCAACTTTGTGCATAATATCCTGAAACAGCCAAGCCATCATTGGTGTTTCGCTCGACGGCTTCAAAACAACTGTATTACCTGTAACAATTGCTGCGGATGTAATTCCCACCATTATTGCAAATGGAAAGTTCCAGGGTGGAATGCAAATACCAACACCGAGCGGAATATAGAAGTATTTGTTCATTTCGCCGGGGAATGGTGTAAGCGGCTGGTCCTGACCGTTGCGAATTGCTTCGCGTCCGTAAAGTTCGAGAAAGTCGATTGCTTCGCAGGTGTCTGCATCAGCTTCGGCGTAGTTTTTGCCAGCTTCCAGAATCATCCAGGCATTAATTTCGAAGCGGCGTTGGCGAATAATTTCGGCAGCTTTGAATAAATATGCGGCACGTTCTTCGGGCGAAGTGTATTTCCAGGTTTCGAATGCTTTCAAAGCCGCTTGCATAGCGTCTTCGGCTTCTTTTTGCCCTGCTTTCTGGAATGTTCCGATTAGTTCTTCGTGGTTTGCAGGATTGATTGATTTTGTCTTGCGTTCGGTGAATACTTCTTTTCCGCCGACAATATTTGGATATTCTTTGCCTAATTGTTTACGAACAAACTCGATTGCTTCTTTTTGCTTGCGAATGTTTTCTTCCAGTGTGAAATCAAATGGAACTTGATTTGCAAAAGGCTTGATTACCATAGAAACTCCATAAATATTCATAAAAAAAAGAAATTACAAAGCTAATATACAAATATACAAAGTATTAAAATTATTTACAAGAATAATAAGGAGTACCATCTAAAATCTACTGAAAATATAAAAATTGACGCAATTGGAATATTTTCTGATACGCTAAACATCGACAAAACTTCACAAAAAAAGCAGCCCCCTCGCTCTTGGGGGGCTGCTTCGGTGTTGTTATGAACGTATGAGTATTATTTTACTCTTACAACTTCGCGTGTGAATACGTATGGACCAGCTTCGACGCGAACGATATACATTCCCGAAGCAAGGTTAATTCCGCTTAGGCTAATAGTATGGCTGCCAGCTGCGTAGAATTTGCTCGATACAAGCGAAGCTACCTTGACACCCATTGTGTTGTAGAGGCTAACTGATACATTACCATCTGTTGGGATTGTAAATGTAACTTTTGCTTCATCTGCGAATGGGTTAGGCACGACTTCAACATTGTAGCCAAGAGCAATTGGGTCGTCGATGCCCGTTACACTACCTTTGATTTCGAATGGACCTGAGCGGTGGTATTCGAGTTCAGGAATATTAGCGTAAATTGCACGAACCCAAGCGTTCTTAGTGTTAACATTTGGCACCATCCAATCGAATGAACGGAGAGATGCTTTGTAGTCGCTTGCAAGAGTAGTCCAGGTAGCGCCATTATCGATAGAGTATTGCAGTGTGAATGTATTAACGTTTTCGTGTACCCAGCGAACAGGGCGTTTTTCGCCGAAGTTCAGCTTGTCGTTTGCACGTGGGTTAGTAATAACAAGTGTTCCTGAGAGAATTCTGAATGGTTCGGATACTGCAAGCACTTTGCCCGATGCTACATCGACCATACGAACAACAGCGTTCTTAGTGTTTGCAGCAGGGATAGTCCATTCGACTTCTTCTTTGTTCGAGTTCACAGTTCCTGTTACAGCAGTCCAGCCATCAACGCCGTTTGCGGAGAATTCGAAGCGAACGTTAGTGTTATCCTTCGAAATCCAGCGGATGAAGTCTTTCTTGCCGCTTGTGTAGATTGGGTCGGTCGACGAAGGACGAGTAATTTCTGCGGGAACAGAGAATATTGTAAATACAGCGTCGCTTCTGTCGAGTTCTTTGCCCGTTGCTGCATCGAGCAGACGAACAAGCATTTCGCCCGAATTTACACGTGGAGCAATCCAGTTGAAGTTCAATTTGAGTGCTTCAACAGGAGCCTGGTTTATGCGAACCCACGAAGCACCGTTGTCAGCGGAATATTCGAGATAGAGCGATACGCCGTCAGCATCAAGCGGAGCAGTCCAATTGATTGTATACATCGAACCGCCTTCCCAAACTTCGCCGCCGTTTGGTGCAACAACTGCAAAGTTCTTGGTGATGATGATTGGCTTAATGTCTTCGAATACGCCAACGCCAGTGATAATTTTGCCATCAGTCGAAAGAACAGCGCAAGTATTGCTCCAATTGAAGAATATGCTCTGGTCTTTGCTTAATAGTTCAAATCTCAAAGTGCCAAGATATGTATTAACTCTTGGAACAATTTGACCTGGACGGCGTGTATATGCATCCCAATCAACTTCGATAGAACGAGTGTTTGGCACTGGTATGTCAGTTAAATTAGTTGGTGAAGTGTAAATCGGACCGTAGCCCAAATCTGAACGGTTATCGAATATTACTTCGTTGAGTTTCACAAGTTCAGCAAAACGAACAACAGTTGGGTCGAAAGTGATTGCAAATGTAGCATTTGCAAGAGCGAAATCAGCACCAGTATTGCGAATGTAGATTGGAACATCTACGTAATTGCCATTGAGATGTGGCATTGCAATTACACGGTAGGAAAGTCCGCCCGATTGAGTTTGGTCGTATTTGCTGATAACGGTCGAAGAATGAACTTCGCCACCTTCGTTGAGATATAATTTTGCATCAGCAACAAGGCGTTTCGAGAGTTCAGGAGCAAGTGGATAGTAGACGCTCATTGGGTCTGCGTCTGAAATGTAAGCAAATGGATTGCTTTCGATAACGTTAGGAGTTTCGGGATAAACAAATTGAGTATTCAAAGCAAGATTGCGCAGCGATGAAACTTTGTTGGTGTTGTTGTCAACAATAGTTCTATCGATAGCATTTGCAACGTTGTCGCCACTTACGTCGTTCGATGGGTCGGTCGAAAGAGCATTTACGCGTACTTTTGCACGGTCGGCAGCATTGATTTGACCATCACGATAGACGTCGCCACCAACCATAGCAGGCAATGAATTCGGACTTGTAATATTATTAGCAGCGCCACCATCGTTGAAGTTCAAGCCAGTGGAAGCCCACTTGGAGTTGAAGCGGTCAGGAGTGTAGTTTTGCTCATCGGCATAAGCAGTGTAGCGTGTGCCATAAGCAGGTGGCTCTTGACGTGCTTCGGTCGATGTAATCAAGTTGTTGTCTGTTCCGTCCCAAGCCTGGAAGTCCCAACCTGATTCAATATCCCAGGTAGTGAGGTCATCGCCGACATAGTAGAATGGAGCAGCATAAGCGGACATTACTGGCAGATAGTTCAAGTGGTCGACAACCACGAAGTAGCGTCCGTCTGCAACTTCTGTAAGAACGAATGGAACGTTTGCGAAGTTGTTCGCACCGCCATTTCTATTGACGATAAGTTTCGATTGACTGAAGTTGTAGTATTTGTCGGTCGAAAGAACAGTGCTATTTGGAACGTATGAACCTGGAACGCCTGAATTATCTTCGAAGAGGCGGATTCTCAAACCTTTGTTGGAGAAGTTTGTTCCAATGTTGTTAACAATACCGCTTGCATAACCACCGTGGTAGCCATCTAAAAGAACGCGAACAGTAAAGTTACTTGGAGGAGTAATGTTGAATTGAGCACTTTCTGTAATAAGAGTTTGCATAAATCCATCTGCACCATTATCATATTCAAGTGCATAAGGAGTATTGATATTAGCGCGAGCGCGTAGTCTTAATCTACCGTTAGTCATTGCAGCGCCGATAACACTCTGGTCGTTGTAGATACCGTCTTTGTTTGCATCGGGGTCTGCAATTGAGCAATTGAGAATACCAGCATATTGTGGTTTGGATGCAACGCCAAGGAATTCATAATCAGATGTTGCAGTCGGTAAAGTAAGAGCGTTTGTGTAGCCCGCATTCTGATATACGCTCGATACAAATTGATAAGGAACGTTTGTGTTTCCAGCACCACCGCCCGTAGAGAACTCTAAGTCCGCTTGTTGTGAAGAAGTTCCATAAGTGAAGGAAACCCCGTCGTTGCGGTTATAGTCGAAACCTACCCAGCGAACTTTCAAAGCAGTTTCAGTATTTTTAACTGATTGCAGATAAACGGGCTCAACTAATTTAATAAATGGAGTAGTTGATTCGTAGTTTGCAGTTGGGTCTGGGTTGATGCGAGCAACAAGGTCAGCATCATAAGGTGTCATTGCAAATGCACGAGCTTTGCCGTAGTTGACCCAGCTATTACCGTTGAATGAATATGCAGCAATCAGGTTCTTGGTGTAGTCGACACCGCCAAACACGCCGAGTTCGCTTGCACGGACATTTGCAGCACCTTGAACGAATTTAATCATTTCGTCGATTGTGAGCACTCCACCAGGATTGCCACTCCAGAAGCGTAATTCACGGAATTCACCATCGAAGCGGCGTTCAACACCAGTTCCTACAACGGGTTCGTAGCCGATGAATACCGGGAAATTATTTGTTTTATCAACTGTTATGCCAGTGCCGAGCTGTCTCATTATTGGGTTTGTAGCTTCTAATGCATCGTTGCGTGTCCAAGTAAGTTGAGGAACACCATCGACAAAGAATAGAATTTGCGATTGCGAACCAACAGATGGGATATTAACCCAAACGCCTACGTGAATCCATACTGAGTCGAATTCAACAGTATTTGGATTTAGTATTCTGTAAATTGGGTCGCTGACAGCAGTGCGAAGTGTTGGTGTTCCGTTTTCAATTGAATTTACAACAAATTGCAATTGACCTGTTGGGAGAAGTCTCAAAGCATAGTGAAGTGCTTCGTCTTCTGTTGCAGCGTTTGGATTCTTCTTTGCAACGATTGGATAGTAGTTCCCATCAGTATTTTGTGGGAAGCTATAAGGCTTAATCCAGGTTTCAAGGAAGAATGTTTCGCCTGTGATATTCAGTTTTGTGTTGTTAGGTATGCTTACAATTGAGTTCTGACCATTTTTGTAAGCGAACCAAGGAGCAACTTTGAAAGGTTGAGAAATGTAATAAATATCCTGCTGGTTGCGAGCTTCGGAACCGCTTATTTTCATCAATACATCTTTCTCGTAGTTGCCTACGAATGGGATAACACCTTGCAAGTCGTTCATCATACCTGATGATGTAACGTTGTTGTAAGGTTCCCACAAAGCGTAAGCATCTTCAACTTCTGCGTTGTCGATAGGCATAGCAGGAGTTTGATTGTCCAGAGCGTCGAACCAGGTGTTGCCACCGTCGCGGCTGATTTGCACCATCACATCGCCATAAGTTGCGCTTGGTTTTGGAGTTAAGCTTCCAATACCGTAGGAAACCCAGCGAATTTCATATACTTTATCATTTAGGTTGCTAACGCCTTCGCCACCATTTGGAGAAGTCAGCTTAATATGGGAGCGGTCGGGACGATAGCGGATAGCTTCGTTGTTTGGAGTGGAAGTCAACCCCGGTGTAGTAAAGAAGTTCAAATCGTTGTTGCTTTGCTGATAGATTTTCTCGTTTGCTTTATCCAAACGGGAAGCCTGCAATGGGAAGTAGAGTTCGAGCCCTGTGCGCCAATCGTTTGGACCATCGGTGATTGGAGTAATCGAACCGTTCGGGTCGTAAACACCAGGAATGTAGCGGCGCAACTGACTTTGTTCTAATGCGTGTCGCCAAACTTTAACTTCTTTTATGCCACCATAGAAGTAGTCTTGTGGTTGCATACCGTTATTTGGATTGACACCAACCCAAACGGGCATTTTCACGTTCAATGGACGAATGTTTGGAGCGCTTGTGTTTTTGTAGCGAGCAACTTCTTCGCCATCAACATATAATATTACAGTATTATTCGAAACAACGCCCGCAAGATGTGTCCACGAGAGTGAATGCTGGTCTGTTAGATTTGGATTGTTGCCATAAGCAAGCAATGGAGCAGGGCAAACTACATCGCCAAGCAAGCTACCATCAGCAGCAGTAACGCGGAACGCAGGATAAATACCATCGCGCAAATATAGCATCCAGCCATAGTCTGCATTAGATGCGTTGCCTGAGCTTGCTACAACAATACCGGGTTCGCTGCCAGGACCGTTGGAAACATTCAGATTAACCCAGGCTTCCACTGTAAATGAGTTTGGAGTGGAGAAGTTTCTAACTGAACGGAAGTATGTCGAAGCACCATCGAATTGAACGAAGAACAAACGACCAAGTATAAAGGTCTCGTCCGATTCGTCCATTCGAGTTGCACCTGTGAATGCAGGGCGGTTGCTTTCAGCAAGGCTACCACTTGTACCTTGCAGCTGAGTAATTCTAATTTTAGCATTTTCACTTCTGAATGGGAAGTTGTCGTCTGCTTTCCAGATAACACGGAGAACGCCACCATAGCCCCAACCAAGAAGTCCAGGACCATCGGGTTCGTCTTCCAGCAAGTTCGAAGCAACATCATTAGGCAATGGTTTAACAGTTCCCGTTGTAACAAAGTAGTCATCAGTTGCATCAAGACTGTCTATCCAGCCCAATCTGTAAGTTGGCAGGTCAGCTGCTGCGATAAGCGAGGCTTTGTCGCGACTTTCAGCAACGCGACCAAATTCTGTGTAAGAAACGCCACCATCGAGCGAATATTCAAGGCGATAAGCAAAACGGCGTGTCCCGTATGGGTCGGCAAGTGTTGGAGTTGCAAGACCCGAACGTTCGAAGTAGATTGGATAGCCGCGGTTGTCGCGCATTGATAAGTATGGCGATTCAGGATAGCGGTTCACTGTTTGATTTAGTTGATTTGGATTGAGAACTGTTATACCACGAATTGTAAATGGACCAGGATTTACAAATTCGACCTGATTTGTAACGTTTGTAAGTCCATCGCCGCTCATTACAACAGTTGTGTTGAGCGAAGTGTATGGATTGAACTGAAATTCTGCCAAATCAGCATCAGTTAATGCATCTGCGTTCAAAATGTTGAAGCGAAGTAGTCCGATGAACGAACCGCGTCCAGTGGAGGCAGGTGTAAAGCCAGGACCTAATGTGCTTGTAACATTAACGTCCAGCACAGCTACATAACGCAATGTCCCACCGACCAAACCTGATATGCTTGTTCCGCTGAGTGCAGCAAAACCGCGAGCAGGTTTGTTGTGGAATTCAGATTCAATAATATAATATGGTAATGGCTCCGGAGCATCAACATCGAACTGAATTGCATCAGTTTTCGATGACGGTTGATTTACAAGCGAGAAGTTCTCTGCTTGTAGTTTTGCGCCATTATACGAAACACCAATGTTCATTGCTCCGAGCGGACCCGCATTAGGCGTCAGCGAGCGGACCCAAATTTCAACTCCCAGCTGGTTACCCATTCTGCGTGGGGTAAGCGTCATCTGGTAGTTGTAAGTTTGAGCAAGCGATTCGGCGGCTCCTGCAATGAGTAACAACGCCAGCCAAAATGCACTCAGGAATTTTACTTTTTTCATAATTTGTTCCTTTTATTTTTATAAACACAATTTCTTTTTGCTTTGGCTTTGGGCTATGGGTTGCCCCGTAGCTTCCAAGCACTTTTTGTAATTCCATTTATTAATTGTTATTACAAAGAACTTTTCTTACTCGGTTCGGGTGTGCCTCCGCAAATCGAAGGCACACTTCCCGAAAACTAACCCAATGCCCTTACGGTGTTACCGAATATATTTCGCTACCATAGGTCGATACTTGCAGTATGTATTCGTCGCCGGTCTTAGTCCAATAGGAGCCGTCGGCGCTGAATATACGAACTGTGTATGTTCCTGCTGGTAGACCATTTACTACTGCCGCTTCACTTGATTTTCCACTCAAAGTGGAACGTCTGATGCGGCGTCCTGTTGTATCGTAGAATTCTAATGTGTAGTCGCCGGCAAGATTTGTCAGCTTCACTCTTACATTCGGAGTTGTGCTGGCAACTGAGAAGTTGAACCAGTCTTCGTCGGTCGAGCTCTTCACTGTTCCGCGAACGGGAACGTTTGTGCCAATTGCTTTCGAAAGTGCTCTTGTGTTGTTCGGTCCGAATGTTACATCATCGTCGTAGCTGCCTGTTGTTTCGAATGATTTCGGATTGCCCGCAGCAGCTATTGTGCGATAATGTTCGTTGCCATCTGTGCCGTTGTATTCGAATACATATACGTAGTATTTAGTGTATGGCGCAAGCCCAACAATATTTATGCTGCTGCCTGTTCCATTATATAAAACTGTTGCACCACCAAGGTTTGAACCCAAACCCACGATAGTATTACCGAAATAAGTTTCTCCATTCTGTGGATATTCATTTAGTCTAAGCAATGTATCAGGCTTAATCAGCACTATGCGTGCAGCACCGTTACCATTTGTCCAGCTAATTGTAGCTGTTGTAGCAGTTATATTTGTGAATGTAAGTGCAGTTGCCTGACCTGTTGGTGCAGCAGGAAGCACATCAAATAGAGGGCTGAGACCCGAGAGGATTGCGCTCGATGCAACGGAGTCTACGCGAAGCTGATAATTTCCGCCAGCAGTTGTTATAGATAGACCGTTCAGAGTAACATAAGACTGTCCCGCCGGTATTACACCTGTAACAGTTGTGAAACCACCCGAACCTTTCTGTTCTAAGAGATTAAAGTTCAATGGTGTATTAACTGTTATTGCTTGACCGAATTCGTTTTGCAATTGTACTGTTACGCTGAAAGCTTGATTGACGACTACTGGCAGTGGTTCTATCTTTGTAATTACAAGCTTGTTGCCTGTAACCTTTATAGCGTCGTCTTTTGCTTGATTTGTATTTGCTGTTGCAACAAATATTGCCCATTCACCTGTAAGAGCGGATGAACCTTTAACAGGGAAGCTTGTCATCGAGAGCACTTGCGAGCTGTATGATGCATTATTGCGGTAGTCGAACCACGATGTGCCAAGCCATTTTGCTGCAAATGTTGTTCCCGATGCTGGTGTCAATGAGTTGTGTATAGTTGATGGCCACTCGAAGTTTACTCTTAAACTATCGTTTAGCGCTGTGCCTTCTGCTGTAATGTTCCATAATGCAAGCAATGCACGTTGTGGGTCGCCACCTTTGCCTACTGTTGGGTTTATATAGTTCGGACGAACTACTACTGCCTGCTGACTTAAACCACTTGCAAATCTAATCACAACCGGTATATATATACCGCCTATACCGACATCATACCTTGTGTTGTTGTTTGTAACATAGCGGCGTAAGTTGCCTATCACATAAGCAGTGCTCGAAAATCCCGGCAATACCGCATTCGGTCCGAATGTCAATATATTATCATTTGTTGTAATGCTGAATGCACCTGTAAGAGTTCCGTTAATTCTCAAATCGCTTAAAAGACTGATTGGAGCAGCGATTGTTAAATTATAACATTCGTTGTTGCGGAACATTGTTGCAGGCAGTGATGTTGCTGCTGCCGGCAACACTACCGACGAACCTGTTCCCGCCTTTATCCCGCCGGATATCATTACAAGGTTGAAAGTATTGTTAAATGTCAGCGTGTGTGTACCCAAATCAAAATCATTTATTCCAGTGTTTATTCTAAGATATGAACCATTGGCAATGTTCAAGTTGCCGCCCAGTGTCTCCTGGCGTGCTACTTCGAGTTGAACTGTAGTTGCAGCAGTACCAACAAAGTATGAATTGCTAAGCCCGTTTGTTACTGTTCCTGTGCCTTGCAATACAAGACGGGATAGAGTTGCACTACCAGTCAGTAAACCAGTAGTTCTTGTTAAATTGCCATTTAATATGAGTTTCATTGGATTTTCGATACTTGCTCCCGAACCTATTGTCAGGTTAGCAGTTGCAAGGTCCAATGTGCCGTTTACTGTCAGGTCGTTTGCTGTTGTATGAGCATTATTTATTGTCAAATTATATAATGTCGGGACTCCGCTTACTGTAAAATATGCATCTTCGAGCAATGGAGTAACATGGTTCGCAGCAACAATATATGTACCAGTACCACCGTTGATCACACCATTGAGACGGCTCATTGCACCAGCACCTACTGTAAACGTACTGCTGCCAAGATTTAGTATACCATTTGTAAGTACTAATTCATGGTTTGCATTAGATGCAATTGTTACGTTTAATTCAAGCAAGAGTTCAGAATTGCCAGTTTTGTTCAATGTAACATCTGCAAACTGTATCGGAGTAACTGCATTTGTATTTCCGGTTATCTTTTGCAATGAGCTCCCATTGAACACAACTCGACTTGCATCGTTAGCTGTAAAATCCATACTTGACAAACCATCGATTGTAAAGTCGCCAGCAACGAATAATTCTTGAGCTTGGTTTGGCACTGCAAGAGCAGTAGGACCTTCTGTGCGGATGCTGTAGAACTGAGTTGAAGCAGGCGAAATGCTCGAAATTTCAGGTGCTGCACCTGTGAAAGTGATTGTTCCACCAGTTGCAGTAAACTTGCCACCTGCTCCAGAGTTTAAGAATGTATTTGCACCTGTTCCTGTTATTGTGAAATCAGATGATGTTGCAACTTCGTTGTTTGGATTTGCTGCAATTGTAATTACGCCAAACTCAAGTCGCCCAGCATCCGATTTTACTATTGTCTTTGGATTGCCTGCCGAAACACCTACGCCAACGTCAAATGTAATGTTTGATGTTGCAACACCTACATAAAACTGTCCATTACCTTCCACTTCAATACCTGCACCAAGCGGATTTGTAGCATTATTGCTAATTGTAAAATTATGGTTTGTGTTGGTAGTGAGTTTAGAACCATCTGCGACTTTAAGCTTGAAGAATCGCAATGTACCTGAATTGTTAATGTATTTCTCCTGTATATTTTCGAATGTAATTGTTCCACCATCGGCAAGCAATGAACCGCTAACTACCAAATCACCTTTTATCTTCCAGCTATCAGATGTATTGACTATTCCATTAACAGTCAAATTGTTAAATTCAAGTGTTTGGTTCGATGCGTTGTAGATATTACCGTTGCCTGTAAATGTAATTGTTCCATTGTTTGCTTTCAGCGATCCATTTCCTAATACATTTATTTCATTTTGAACTTCGAAATCGCTGCTTGTAACAACTTTCGAGCCGTCTGCAACTTCAAGGGCATAGAATTTCACGTTGACCAAGATTGCTAAATATTACCTTACCAGAATTTGGCGTAAACGCATCTGTACCATATTGATATAGATTGCCTTGAATATATGCTGTCCCCAGTGGAACAAATGCTTGACCTCCGGAAGAATTCAACTCAACATTGAAGAGCTTCAATGTTCCGCCTGATTGAACTGTCCAGGGATCGCCATCGTTTGCAACTGCAGTTGTAAAGTAAGTTGTACCACCAGTTGCATTGAATGTAGAACCACTGAGTATTTCGAACTTGTCTGTTACTGTA
>JAKIZO010000031.1:26274-26549 GCA_022707965.1 Bacteroidota bacterium | reverse complement strand
ATGGGCTTATCGCTCTTTATTCTTGAACCTGTCAAATCGAATTCACCGTCCTGATTACCCATACCACGCACGCAATAAACCTGCCCACGGTTTAGCGTTACAGACCATTTATCTCCAATTTTACGTCCTGATGTTGTTGTAGACGATTCTGCACCACGTCCTTTAAGTTCAATATTTACAGTTGTGTTATTTTCCGAAGCCATAATAACAAATCCACTACCCATATATGGGAAGCCCTGGTCGCCCGAACCTTCATAATTATCATAATAGCAGGC
>JAKIZO010000031.1:14283-26264 GCA_022707965.1 Bacteroidota bacterium | reverse complement strand
AGCAACGGGAATAGCCATATAGCCATCAGATGTTGTCGATTTTGTGTTCAAGCAATAAACCGAAACTGGGCTCGAACTCGACACAATTCGGAACGCTTTATTGTCCTGCGGAGTTTCATAAGGCACACGTATTTCATCGCGAGCCATATTTAGCTCTGTGGGTGTTCTGAACTGAACAACGCTATATGGTTTCGAAATAGTCTTTCTCGCTATAGTGCCATTTGTACGTGCATTTTGAAGCTCTACCACTGTTGGCTTTGCCGAAGAAACGAAAATAAATAAATTCCCAGACGTTACAGTTGCAACCTCATTCTGCGGGAAAGCCACTATAAACTCATAACCTTGCGAATTGGAGCCCGCTGTTAGCACCTGATTGCTCAGGTCCTTCTTGATTTTTTCTATGCGGGTGTTCTGCGCGTTGGCAGTCATTGCTAACGCCACCACAAAAAATGCAAGCGTTAATGTGAACAGTTTTTTCATTTTAACCCCTTGTATAATAATAGTTTATTTAAAATAATTCTTTTCCTTACCTCTATTAACAAATAATTTGTTAAAAAATCACAAAATAATTTTAGGCTGTCTCAAAATTTTCTGTTTTTAACCTTCGGAATTTTGCTGAACCTTCTGTAGGTTTTCCCAAAACCACTGTAAATTCACATATTACGTACCATCAATAAAAAAACGTCATTTTAATTTATTTGCGTTTTTTACATTTTGCGACAGCACCACATTAACTTTCAAAATACAAAAATTCTTATAAAAAAACTAAATAATTGTTTTATTTGTATGTTACTTTGCTTAATTTACTTAACAATTATTAAAGCCACTATGAGAATTTGGATTAGCATATTGTTTTTGCTTTCATTTGAATTTGTCAGTGCTCAAATATTTCTCGACAACACAGGCAATTCACCATCAAATTTCTTCCAGCTGAGCAACAATATTGACAAAAACGCCCCGCCTAACTTCTACAAAACAAAAGGTTATAAGCCAATCGAACGCCTTCGCCACAGACTTTCGTTGCGGACCGACACCGCCGGGCGGCTTCCCGCTACTATCCATATCTTCAACGAATACCAGAATATTCGCCAGAGCAAAATTGAACCGAAAAAGCAAAATTCAAACCAATGGCAGGAAATTGGTCCGCGACTGCCACAAATAGGCTCGGACAAGCGGCTATCTGGAAGCGGGCGTGCTAACGTTGTCGCTTTCGACCCGCTCGATAGCAACTTAATCTGGCTGGGTTCGGCTTCGGGCGGACTGTGGAAAAGCACAAACCGCGGGCAAAGCTGGGAGGTTGTCCCATTTACCGAGTTTCTTTCGATGGGCGTCTCCGATATTGCCATTTCGGAGCAGAGCCCGAACACAATCTACGTTGCCACAGGCGACGCCGATGGCGGCAGTTTCTTCGGTTGCTTCTCGCTCGGCATCATCAAATCGACCGACAAAGGAAACACCTGGGAAATTTTGCCGACCGGAATTGAATACAGCAGCGGTGAATTTATCTCTAAATTGCTTGTGCATCCAAGCAACCCTCAAATTCTATACGCCGCAACAAGCAATTCAATAATTAAATCGACCGACGCAGGTGCGTCCTGGGAAATTCTCATCGATGGCTTTAATTTTCGCGAATTACGCTTCAAAGAGGGCAATCCCGACGTTCTTTTTGCCACAACGTATAGTCTTTCAGATGGTGCTTTCCTGCTAATATCGGAAGATGCAGGCGAACGATGGTTCGTCGCAAATTATTGGCGGGAGGCAAGCCGGGTTGCGCTTGCCACAACACCGCTGGAACCCTCGCGGTTGCTTGCTTTGTGCGTCTCGAAGCACACAAATTCATTCGGCGGGCTGTATTTATCCGATAGCGACGGCTATTTCTGGCAACCGTTAATTACTGACACCGCCGAATTTTCCAAATTGGTTGAAGCACAAGGCTTTTTCAATCTCGTGCTTTCGTTTCTGCCCGGCAGCAAGGACGAATTCTACGTTGGCGGTGTGTGGCTTTACCGCGGTCGCCTTCATTCGAACAAATTTACCCCAATCCCGAACGAAGTGCACGTCGATATGCACGACATAAAATATAATCGATTTGACGGAAAAATCTACCTTGCAAACGATGGCGGAATTTACCGATTTAATCCCGATTTCACACAAATCGAAAATATTAGCTCAAATCTTGGCATAACGCAATTTTATCGCATAGGGCTCAGCCCATTGAACCCGCGGACGCTCTTTGGCGGCTCGCAGGACAACAACGTATTTCAGTATTATTACGATAAATGGCTGTTCTTCTGGGCGGGCGACGGAATGGAATGCTTTGTCGCACCGGAGAATCCATCGCTCGTGTTTTTTTCCACTCAGCGCGGCAATCTCTTCAATACCGAAATTGGGAAAATGGAAATCCCGACTGATGAAAAACGTCCTTGGGTTACTGCTTTTGGCTACCACCTGGGAAAGCCCACGCTCATCTATTGCGGCTATGAAAACATCTGGACCACAACCGACAAAGGACGTTCCTGGCAGAAAATCTCGGATTTCGCCGATAGCACAACTATTGACGCAATTGCCACTTCTTCTCTCGACGAAAACGTATTCGCCGTTGCTAAAAAATATAACCTATACTATACTGCAAATTTCGGAAACAATTGGACTAAAATTTTGCAAACAAGCAATCCAATTTCTTCGATAAAATTCGATAATTACGACAATTTGTGGGTTGCTTGCGGTGGATTTTCTTCTTCGGAAAAAGTATTCCGCCGTAAAAATTCCAATTTCGAAAATCATTCGTATAATTTACCGAACATTCCAATAAACTGCCTGGAAATCGACAGCACAAAAGACATCATCTACGTCGGAACGGACATCGGTGCCTTCTGCAAGCGGCTCGACGACACAGTCTGGATGCCGGTGGGCGATGGCTTGCCCGCTGTAATTATCAACGAACTGGAAATTCACTATGGCACCGGCACCCTCTATGCGGCAACTTTCGGGCGTGGTGTGTGGGCTTTGCCGCTGTGGGAATGCCCCGCAGAAAAGCCAATCATTGCCGTTCCCGAACGTGTGGTCTTCTGCCCGGACGAGGAAATTACCCTGGAAGTGCTAAATCCCGATACAGAATACACTTACATCTGGAACAACGGAAGCAGAGGCACCTCGCTTAACGTTTCCGCACCAGGCAGCTACTACGTTTCGGCAGTTCGTCGGAATGGTTGTCTTGCCGTAAGCGACACTGTGCACATCTGGAAGCCCGCAATCCCCGAAATCAACCTGATATTGCTCACTTCGAACCCAATTTGCGAGGGCGACACCGCCCGCGTACTTGCGAAAATCCAGAGCCCGCAGAAAGTGATACAAAGCGGCTGGTCCGATGGCAGAATTGGCTTGTTAGGTCAGTTTGTGCAGGCGGGGAAATACTTTTTCTGGCTCGTCGACGAATACAATTGCCGTTACAGCAGTTCGCCGTTCGAAATATTTGTCAATCCATTGCCGCCGAAGCCCGCAATACGCAAAACGGGCAACTGGCTTCAAACCGATGCCGTCGGAACGCTTTCGTGGTATGCAAACGACAGTTTGATTGAAGGTGTTGCCGAAAACCGTTGCTATGCTTTTGCCCCAGGACGGTATTACGTGATTGTGCAGGATACAAACTTCTGCCGCAACACTTCCGACACGCTCGAAATTCGCTTCGAAGCCCCGCCTGTAGCAAATATGCAGGTGCGGCTTGCACCAAATCCCGCAAATGAATTCCTCACGCTCGAACTCAACTTGCTCGAAGAAAGCACGGCGGAAATTATCATTTATAATTCGCTCGGGCAGGAAGTATTCTTGCGGCGATTAGGCAAAAAGCGTGGCTATGTGTTCGAGCAAATAGATTTGCGGCAATTTGCCCCGTCGGTCTATGTTGCAGTCATCCGCAACGAGTTCGGAAGCGTCGAAAAAAGCTTTGTGGTGGCGAGGTAGTAGTTTTTTGCAAAAGCAGTTATTTCATACCTTGATTTTAAGAAAATTTGCTACCCAATTATAATAATTTCTCTATTGCTAAATTTATTTTAAATGTTAAATTACAATAAATATTAGCAACAAGAAATTAAAAATGAACAGAGTTTTATTAGAAAAAAATGTGCTTAACGACAAAATAAATGGGCTTTCCGACAAGGAAATCGGAGAAAAGTATAGCATTAATTTGAAGAAAATCGAGCAAATCATCACAAAAGAAAAAGGCGTAAACGTCTCGAACATAAACACATCGAAAAAGTTAAGGAAATTAGCCCCAAAAGATTTTAGTTTAGAGAGCAATACTGTTTGGAGTTTTAAATCACGTGGCAACTGGGCAACTCATAACGGGAATTACCGTGGAAATTGGTCGCCTTACATCCCACGAAACATCATTTTGCGTTACTCACAAGAAAACGATTTGGTGCTTGATTATTTCTGCGGTTCGGGAACAACCGCTGTCGAATGCAAATTGCTAAACAGGAATTTCATCGGAATTGACATTAACGAAAAAGCCATAGAATTAGCAAAAGATAACTTAAATTTCGAGTATTTATTTGGTGGCAGCGTTGAATTAAAAGTTGCTGACGCAAGAAATCTATCGTTTCTGAAAGATTGTTCCATAGATTTGATTTGTTCGCACCCACCATATTCCAATATTATCAACTACACATACGATAATGAACTTGATTTATCGCATCTCGATACAGAAAACTTTTTGAACGAAATCAAAAAAGTTGCTGAGGAAAGTTTCAGAGTTTTGAAGGACGAAAAGTATTGTGCTATTCTAATTGGGGATATGCGAAAGAACAAAAATGTTGTGCCGTTGGGTTTCTGGACTATCGAAAAATACTTGCAAGCGGGCTTCAAAATCAAAGAAATGATAATAAAACGGCAACACAACTGCAAAACAACAGGCTTCTGGTACAACAACAGCATCAAATACAACTTTCTGCTTCTTGCTCACGAGTATCTTGTTGTCTTCCAGAAAACAAACAAAAATGATTATTTCGATGAAATTGCCGACGAGCAAGATTTTACTATATCGTTTGCTGATGCTGATGATATTTATTTAGAAACGACAACGGTATGGATTGCAAACACGCTCGATTATTTTGATATTGCTATTAATAATTTAGCACAAAGATATTCTGTAAATTTCTGTATTATCAATTCTGTTTTCAATAAATCAGCAGACCTGATTATTTATCTGTTCGACAGTAAAATTGATGAGTTCATCTATAAAATTCAAAGTGCTAAACGCAACAGCATTGTTGCAATACTTTGCGAGGACAAAAGACTAATTAACGGATTAGTCCATAGCGAACCGTTATTTATTGAGAAAAAATTGCGAGACAATGAATTCCTGAAAATAAAAGAAATCGTTATCCTAACTCTCGAAAACAACAACCAAATCAATAGCAGCGAAAATTTAAATATAAACCACAAATACCTATTGATTTATCAAAAGGTTAAGTAGATGGACTACATTAATTTTGCTTCTAAAATCAGTTTTTTTGAATTCACTCAAAATGAATTCAAAGAGCAATCTTTCAACTGTGATGAGTATGAGCAAGAGATTAATCTTCTGAAAAAACAGCAGATTAACATTGAGAATTTGAGCGAACTTTTGCGAACCAACCCTAAAATCATCGATATTTTCGAGGAACTTTTCCAATTAAATTGATTTACAAACGCACAATTAATTCATTTTTGTTTTGATGTTGGATTGCTCAATAATAGCGATGAAAAAACAATTATTTCCCATTTCGAAAAGTCAATACTCAACTTCGAGAATGGCACGGAAAACCCATTCTTCAAGCAATACTTCAAGAATATCACCGAGAAAGACCGCAACAAACTTGTTTATCTACTGAAAAAGGCAATTGTCGACTACGTTGATAAAATTATCAAAGATAAAGCCATTTTGCACAACCATATTAAAAATTCTATTGCAACAAGGATTAGAATTTCAAGATATTTGATTGAGAACTTGAAAGCCGATGAATTCATCGCCCGCCTTGATATTCGTTCGGTTTTGAATTTGAAGCGAAACCCCGTCGATACCAAAAGCATTCACGGAAAGTTCGGCACTTATAAAATTGAACACATTTTGAAGGAATTGGGATTTGCAAATATTAGTAATTTTATTAAAGAGAAATCAATAACCCCTGATTTCTTCTCACATAAATCCTTTGCTTCGGGCTATTGCTATATCACCGAAAAGCAAATACTTGGAATAAACAAAAAGCGGGACAACAAACCCAAGAAATTCGACTTTATTCTGATTTTCAACAATAGAATTGAATTTCTTGTCGAAACTAATTTCTATTCAACTTCGGGAACAAAAATCGGAATTAATCAGAACGAGTATGTCGATTTAAAGCAGACTATCGATAATTTTAATGCCGCCAACAACACGAACTTTAAATTTATGTGGATAACCGACGGCAACTACTGGCTTTCGAAAGACGGGGAAAAACGATACAGGAACTTAAAAGATAACTACTTCTGCAAAAACTACGAATTGCTAAATTACAACTTGCTCAAAGAATACTTAAAGTCAATAATACAATAGCTCTCACCTGTCGAAAACTCTTTTTTGCACAATACTTTTTTCTTTCATAATTTTGCTAAAAAATGAGGAATTAATGATTAAGCACGATATCTGGTCTCGTATTCTGCTGTCGGTGGCTTTGATTGGCTTTGCCGCCTGGTTCGGGGGGAACCTATCCCGCACTGCAATTGGCTACGACCTGTTCAAACCTGAGGCGGTGCTTTCGCTCAAAGATAACTACACTGACGCAATTAGAATGCAGAACATATATTTATTCGCAGATTTAGCGATTTATACCGATGTGGGTTACGGCATTTTTGCAATTTCGTTGATTATCTACGCCTTGCGAAATAGACGCCAGTGGAAGCAGAACGGCTGGCTGGTGATGTCGCTTATTATGCTTTTGCTTGCCCTGCCCGTGCAACTTTATTTGTTTTATATGGATTGGCGGCTTGCAAACTCTGTTGTTCTGCAAAATGTGCGTGATTTTTACGATTGGGAAGTGCAGGAATTCTTCTACAATAGATTTGTCGGAAATAATTGGACTGTTGCAAGTAGTTTGAGCTTTCTTACAACTACGGCAGCGGCTTTGTGCTTTGCCTGGCTGCCACTGATTAAGAGGGAGGAAGCCAATGACAACTAAGGAATTGCTCAAAGAACTCGAATACATCGCTCAAAACTCGGGCGTGGTCGTCCGCCGAGAAAAAGGCAACTTCAAAAGTGGCGCGGCAGTGCTCAAAGAAAAAAAACTTGTGCTAATCAACAAAAATGCTACACCCGAAATAGCAGCGCGCGCAATTGCTCGCGGGCTACCCGAGGACGTTTTGCAGCATAGTTTCATCAAGCCCGTTGTCCGCGAATTCATCGAAGCGGAAGCCGCGCTCGAAAAACCCAAGTTCGAAATAGTGGTGAAGTATTGAGCGCTATCTCACGCTATCCTTAATTAGCGGCTTTTTCTGAATTGGTTGGGAAGGCTCTATTAGCTTAATCTGATTTTCCTTCTTTTTGTCCGTGTTGTAGCGGCGAATGTTCCTCGGGACCTCCTCAACTGCGTCTACGCTGCTGGTGGGGTCGTTCGCCCAGGGGTTTGCGTTCAGCACTTCGGTGGCTGTTATACGTATGTTCTTAACCACGGTGCCGCGTCTGCCGGGAATATCGAGCAATTCCTCATTGCGATAGAAGCGTATTGCCCCGAAATTCCCCTGATGCACAATTGCAAATTCGGCAACGTTCCAGACGCGCTCCATTCCCGGATACATTAGCAACTCCTCACTTCTGGTTCCGTCGAGCTCCACTCGAAGCCAGGCTGTGTCCCGTGCAACTGCTTTTATCACTATCGAATCGCTTTTGTTGAAAAACTCCGCAAGTTTGTTTTCTATTTCATCACCTTGCTCGTTTTGCGTTGTATCCTGCACATATCGCTGCTCTTCGAAAAACTTTTTCGTATCGAAAAAGAACACAAAATATATCACAAGCAGAAGAAAAATCGCAATTACCGAAAAAATTATGTAGTTCAGGAAAACAGGATTAAGGCTGAAATGCACTTTTCGCTTCTTGAAAATTTCCGTATAGTCCTTGCTGGGCGGAACTTCGGTGGAAGTAACGATTTTATTCGGCTTTTCCTTTTTCTTTCGGGTGGGTTTGGCGGCGGGCTTCTGTTCGCGCTGAGCGTCTGTGTCCGATGGCACCTCCGCCGGTTCGATGGGCTGCTCGGGCGGAGCATCGGTTTCCTGCTTTTGCTCGGGCGGCAGTTCTTGCTGTATTGTTAAATCAGCAATTTCATAAAAATTGCACAATTTTTTGATGAACGACTTAATATAGACTTCGGGCAAAACGTTGTATTCGCCATTTTCGATTGCCTCGATTATATGCGCTCGAATGCTGGTCGATTTGCTTACTTCTTCGATTGAAAGATTGCGCCGCAGTCGCTCACCTTTCAGTATTTCGCCCGTTTCTTTCATAAATTGTTTTCTCTAATTTAATATTTGTTTTTTATTTATGAAAAATTTTTTATTATTAAGTCAATTATCAATTAATATGCCAAATAATTAAAAAATTTATTCTAAAATCTTTCGTTTATTTAACTTTATTACAATTCCGGGAAAATATGGCGTTCGTTATTTTAATAGCAACTGTGGCAATTTCGCTATACGCGATGTATCGCAACCAGAGCATATACTACCGATGGATGTTCTCGCCGTGGCGCGTCCGCCGCGAAGGTGCCTGGTATACATTCATCACAAGCGGTTTCCTGCACGCAGACCTTACCCATCTATTGTTTAATATGATTACTTTCTACTTCTTTGCGTTTAGATTTGAAAGCATTGTCGGGGCAGTGAACTTCCTTATTATTTACTTCGGAAGTATGATAATTGCCGATATGGGTTCGTTCTTCAAGCACGCTAACAACCCAAACTTCCGCTCGCTGGGGGCATCGGGGGCTGTTTCGGGCATCGTCTTCGGCTCGATTTTATACTTCCCGACCAGTAAAATGATAATTTTTCCGCTGCCTATACCAATTCCCGCATATATTTTTGGTGTGCTATATCTTGCGTGGTGTTTCTACGCCGAACGTCAGGCACGCGACAACATCAACCACTCGGCTCATTTATTCGGGGCAATTGCCGGTGCGGTGCTGACTATTTTGCTCGAACCCGCAGTAGTTAAGCACTTCCTTAATCACTTTTGATTAAACTTGCTTTTTTGCGTAATCTATCAGTTTATAAACCGCTTCGATAAGTTCCCTCATCTCTTGCTCGGTTGTGAAATAGCCGGGGCTAACACGTATGGTGCCGTGGGGCTCGCTTCCTAAATACTTATGAATTAGCGGGGCGCAATGCAGTCCGCCACGAACAAGTATCGAGAACGAGTTCGCTAAAATGAAGGCTGCTTCTTCGGCTTCAAGGTTTTCTATGTTGAAGGAAATCAGTGTGTAGCTACTCTTTGTTTTGCTGTGATAAAGTTTAATCCAGGGATTGCCCTCGAACTCATCAACGAACATCGAAACAAGTTTCTTTTTGTGTTCCTGGATTTTTTCCAGTGTTTGCTTTTTGATAAAATCAACTCCCGCCGCCATCGCAGCAATTCCCGTGTAGTTCTGGGTGCCTGCTTCGAAAATGTGCGGTTCTTCGCGGGGATATTCGAGTTCGCGGCTTTTGTAGCCGGTGCCACCGGTTTTCAATGGTATCACCGAAATACCTTCCTTTATGTAAATGCCGCCGGTGCCTGTTGTTCCGAATAATGATTTATGCCCGGTAAAAGCAAGCATATCAATTCCCAGCTTATCAGCTCTAATTTCAATATTCCCCGCAGATTGCGAAGCATCCACCAGCAGTTTCACCTGATGCTCGCGCGCTATTGCCGCAATTTCCGCTATGTCCTGCACTGTGCCTGTTACATTCGAACAGTGATTGACCACTATGAACGCAGTATCGAGCTGAATTGCATTGCGAATGTCGTCGGGCGAGACATACCCCGTTGCGTCGCACGGGACTATTGTGGCATCGCTCATATTCACTCGCAGGCGGTGATACAGCGGTCGCAGCACAGAGTTATGTTCAGTCGCCGTTGTTATTATGTGGCGGCGGCATAAATCATAGCCCTTCATTATAAGGTTTATCGCTTCGGTGCTTCCCGAAGTGAAAAACAACCTCTTGTGGTTCCGCACACCTAAAAATTTCGCTATTCGCTTGCGATGAGCGTCCATCTTATCCTGAAAAAACATTCCACCTCGATGGACGTTCTGCGGCAAATCGCGTATGCTTTTCAATACTGCTTGCTCAACTTCTTGCGGCTTGGGAAAGGAAGTTGCGGCATTGTTCAAATAAACGTAACGTTTTTTCATTTTAAATTTAATTTTATGAACAAATTAATTAAAAAATTGTTAATTTAATTTTTTGTTTAATTTACTTGCACTGCTATGTTAAAAAGAATAATATTGATTTTTATTTTATACACTTGCTTTTCGAGCAATTCTTATTCGCAAGGATTGCTTGTTCCGTATAATCTAAATTTCGAGATGGGCGCCATTGGATACGAACCGCCGCAATGGGACGCAAGCAATTCCGCTCAAAAGCAAGGTTATATCATCATCACAACCGATTCGCTTTCGCACTCGGGACGCAAATCGCTTGTGATTAATTCGCCCGACACCCGCGATACTTCTACCATTGCGTTTGTCAGGCAAACGATTAACGCTCACAATTATCGTGCCAACAAAGTGAATTTCGGTGCTTATTTCCTTACTTTTATGGATAACGAGATGTCCGGCGCTTTTCTCTGGGCTAATGTGCGGGACCGCGACGGCAATACAATCGCTTCTTTCAGTTCGCAGGATAAACCCATCACCGCCGCCTACTGGACGCGTTTCTCGATTACGCTCGAAATTCCTGCGGACGCCGAAACTATCAGTTACGGCTTTGCTTTGAAAGGCAGTGGCACCGTTTTCATAGACAATGCAAATTTCGATTTAGTTCAGTCCGACCCCAAATTCTACGCTCCACCAACAAAATCGTCCGACACCGCTCTTGATAATTTAGTTGCTTTCGCCGAAATTTTCGGGCTGGTCAAGTATTTCTACCCAAATTTCTATTCGGACAAAATCGATTGGAACAATTTCCTGATAGCGGGAATAGAGAAAGCCGAAGCGGCAAAAAATTCGGCTGAATTTGCCAATTCGATTGCCCCGATTGTCGAAAAAGTTGCCCCCGAAGCAAAATTAAGCAATAAATTGAACTACACCGCCGACGAGAAATTCCCCGAATACGCCTGGCTGCACACGGGAATTCCATCGAACTACGCAAACGCTGTTTCCCACAGCAAAATGATAAATCTTGCCCAATCGCACCGCACAAGCACCGCCCTTGCTGTACAAACCAAACCTATAAGCATTGGCAAAATTCAAGCAACCGCAATCGAACTTTCCGCCGAATGCTCTTGTGATGCAGAAAACGTCGCAACTTTCGGTAATATTCTTGTCCGTTTCGAGGACGAAAACAACCGCATCATCAGCTTCACCTCGTTCGAACCCCCATTTGTGAAATCAGCCAATCTGAAAACATACACGATTAAAACCAAAGTGCCCGAAAACACAAAATTTATCCGTCTTGCTGCCAATCTTGACGGCGAAGGCACCTTCCTGACCAGAACAATTGAGCTTAAAATATACGCTAAAACTCTCAACAACCCACGACGCATTAAAGTTGATTTCGCAGCGGAACCTATTATTAATTGGGAATTGCTCGATGCGTCTGCACGTGCGGGCTACCAATATGCTTTTGCGGACGGATTTCTGAAACTTTTCTCGACCGAACACAATAAGATTTTGCGTCCGAAGAACGTTTATACGCTTACTTTGCAGAATTCAGTTGAATACACTCAACCGCTTGTTTTGCGAATTGATAGCACCGCAAATGCTAACTACGACCTGGAT
>JAKIZO010000031.1:244-14273 GCA_022707965.1 Bacteroidota bacterium | reverse complement strand
CTTGCTCATTTCGCTTCCTCCGACGGCGACCGCCCGAAAATGTTGCAATTGCTTCGCCGTTCTATTGCAAGAGTTGCCGAGCAAGCCGATAGCCTTGAATTAGAAAAATGCTTGAACGAACTACTCATTTCCATAAACGACAATAACGCACTTATCGAAATATACAATCCGAGCCTGACAAAATACCTTCCCATTTTGCTAAAAGATATGGACGGGAAATTGATTGTTGCGAAAAGCCATTCGTCTTCTTCATTGCTAGCGGGCGACGAAATCACCGAAATCGAGGGCAAACCCGCCGCCGAAGTTTTGTCGCAAATTGAGCAATTTATCGCCGTTCCGAACCCTACATACAGGCGAATTATCGCTATAAACAAACTCTTGAAAGGGGCACCCGATAGCAAAGTGGAAATTGTCGCTCGTCGCAACGGCAAACAAATTAAAGTAGTAGAAACTCGCTCGCTGCTTGCGGGCGAACTCATCGAGGAACGCCCCGAACGCTACGAAATTTTCGGCGATAGCACAATTTATTGCGACCTCACCCGCACCACCGACAAAGAACTTAACGAAATCGCCAAATTTATGGAAAAATATCCGTGCTTGATTTTCGATTTGCGTGGAAAATCGCAAGTTTCGGAATATTTTCTGGGATTGCTCGCCTCCACCGCCGTCGAAGCATTTCCAATTGTAACCACAACAAACACAGAACCATTCGGCAGAAGCAGAAATTCCTACTCAATCTACACAAACATAAAGCCATACAAGCGTCTTGCGAACAAGCAAATCATTTTCCTTTGCGACGAACGCTCGGTGGGGCTATCCGAAGCAATTCTTGCAATGGCTCACCACAACAAGCTCGGCACAATAGTCGGACGCCCGACTTCGGGTTCGGCAGGTGAAATTTGCTCTATCGCTTTGCCGTGCGGCTACTTCCTTACCGCCACCACTGCAAAAGTGTTCTCGCCTGATGGTGATGAAATTTCAGGTCGCCCGATTACGCCCGATGTTGCTGTCGATTATGATTTGAACTTCATCAAGAAAAATATAGACGAAATTCTCTACAAAGCACTCGAAATTATCAAAAATTCAAGGAATAAATAGATGATTATCAAGAAAATTGAACTTACCAACTTCAAAAGTTTTAAGGAACTTACCTTAGAGCTTGGCAAGTTCAATGTGATGATTGGTCCGAACTCGGCGGGAAAATCGAACTTGATTTCAATTTTCCGCTTCCTTCGTGATATTGTGCAATCAGGTCTGGAAAACGCCATTTCTATGCAAGGCGGGGTGGAATACCTACGCAATTTGAGCCTTGGCAATCAGGAAAAATATATGTCTCTGAAAATTGAAGTCGAGCCGTTCAAAAAAATCCGCCCAATCAAACCGATGCCGCACGGAACAATTGGAATTAAGCCAAGCTGGTTCGAACACGAGTTCGTGCTTGAATTTTTCGACGACAACGAGCAATACCGAGTTGTCCATAACGTGCTGAAACAGAATTTCGACTTCTATCTGATGCGGGACAGCTCGAACACCGAACACATAATCGGGCATAGCGAGCTAACAATAGCGAACAACAACGGCAATTTCTCAATCGATTATACAAAAGATGGCGAAATCCCGCTTTCGAAGGAAGATTTGTTGCCCTCGATTTATTTAGATATTAATTCGTATTCCGAGCAATCGAAGCTGAACGAAACTTTGTTCATCGAAAATCAGTATTATATGCCGCACCCCGATAGCGTCCGCAAGGCAATCGGCGATATTTCCATTTACGATTTAGACCCAAGCCAGCCGAAAAGCGTAACTTCTATCGCAGGCAAAGCCGAACTGGAAGAAAACGGCGAAAATCTTGCCATCGTGCTGAAACGCATTCTTTCCAATCCCGAAAAAGCCCGCACTTTGTTCAATTTGTTGCAATATCTATTGCCATTTATCGAAGAATTCGAAGTCGATAAGTTTTTAGATAGATACTTGCAGCTGAAAGTGAAGGAATCCTACGTCAAGGACAAGTTTCTGCCTGCTTCGCTTATGTCGAGCGGTTCGCTTTTCATAATCGCAATAGTGATTGTTCTATATTTCGAGCATAAGAAATTTGTGATTTTCGAGGAACCCGCACGCCGAATTCACCCTTATCTAATTTCGAAAGTAATCGAAATGATGAAGGAATGTTCGCAGCATAAGCAAATTTTGCTCAGCACTCACAATCCCGAAATCGTTAAATACGCAGGAATTGAGAATATTCATTTCGTTTCGCGCGACGAACAAGGATTTTCCTCCGTTGTCAAGCCACACGAACGCGATGAAATCAGAACTTTCCTGCAAAATGAAATTGGTATTGAGGAACTCTACATCCAGAACTTGCTTAAATAATTATGGCTTTGCGTAAATTATACATATTTGTCGAAGGGACGGACGACGCTTTGTTTTTCAGCAAGGTTTTTCTGCACCGCTTCAAAAAGATTTACGACGATGTCGAGATTATTCAATACGCACAGATGAAAAAATCGAAAGTCGATTTGTTTATTTTAAGCATTAACACTTTGAATTTCGATTATATTATGCTCGCCGATATGGACGAGGTGGAAACAGTCTCCGAAAAGAAGCGGATAATAAAGCACAAATTCGAGCTTGTCGACATCGAGAAAATTCTGATTGTGATTAAGGAAATTGAAAGCTGGTATCTTGCGGGAATGACCGACGAATTTGCTCGTTCGCTCGGGCTCGAACCGTATGCAGCGACCAACACAGTTTCGAAGGAAGATTTTAATCTATACTACATTCGCACCTACCGCTCGCGAATTGATTTTATGCAGGAAGTGCTCAGACATTTTTCCGTCGAAGTAGCTTGTGTGAAAAACCGCTCATTCGAGTATTTTTACAAAAAATTTTTCTTAAATAAGTAGAAATGGTATTCCTGCGCTGTATTGGTGCGTTGGTTTTCGGAAAATAGACGGGGAATGGATTTCGTATAGATTTCTGAACACTTAACAGTCGCACTGCACTTGATTTAACCACACGAACCTCAATTGCAGTGAACTGATGATAACTTTATTTTTTCTATTTGTTATTCGTGTCAATTAGTTCAAAAATTAATTCTGTCAAAGTTTTTACGTCGCTTTCAATTGTGCCTTTCATATAACGTTCGTAAACACTAATGTTGTCGGGCGGGTTGAGATTTAGTGTCAAGCCTTTTTCTAATGCCAGCAGTCTTAAAAACTCTCTTTGGGTTCGTCCGTTCCCTTCTCTGAATGGGTGTAAATAGTTTATGCTATCTAAAATTTCCGCCAACTTCTCAGCAATTAATTGGTCAATGTATCTAAAAGCGTAGTCAAAGTGCGAGGTAGGGAAAAACTGCTTACCGTCTTTGCAAATTTCAACCGTTCGCTTCTGTCCTGCCCAAACGAAAATATCCTGAAATAAATGTCTATGAATTTCTAAAAGGCTGTCAATACCTGTGATTTTTATAGGATTATCATAAAGTTCTTGAAGTCGTTTTGTTACTGCACTGCTTTCAACGAAAAGAAATACATCAGGGTCGGTTATGTTTAGTAAATTTCTTAAAATTCCAGTCTCGGGGTCAGTGTACGTGTACTCAGGGTCTATGTATTTATAGGAATTAGACATATTCTTTTTGTTTGGCAATTGCCACAAGTTCTGTTAGGGATATTTTTCCTGTTACATAGTCCCTTATGATTTCAATACCCTTTGGTGTCGGTTTAAATCCTTCAAACATATTGCTTCCCAAGGCGTTTGCAGTACTTTCTAAGGTTTTCAGGTCCGAAAACTTAACTCCCATTATGGTCAGGTTGCTTCGGTCTATTTCTATTGTGTTTAACATATTTTCAGTCTTAATTCCTTTTCAAATTTACAAAAAATTTAGGTCAAATTCTTTGATTTCAATACTTAATGTTGCTCCAAAAATTTTACACGAAAAATTACAAAAAAAATTATAAAAATTATGTATTTATACCAATTTTTATGCAAAATCAATATTTGCTTATAACTCTCAATGAACTAATAATGATTTAAAAAACTCCTCGTTATTAAAAGATAAAGTCGGCTAACTATAAAATTTTTATTTTGGCATAATTTTTTCGTAGTTTAATTGAACTTTTTTTGTGATGAAATGAAAAATAGACGCGAATTTATAAAGCAATTGGCTGCGGGTGCTATTGCGTTCTCGGCGGCGGGTAATCTAACCGCACGAACGCTCGAACTTTCCCCTTTCAAAGGCACCGAAAAGAACACCAACTACATACCGACCGATAAGATACTGCCCGCTGCTCTCAAAAGCGGTTCTCTTATTGCTATTGCTTCGCCTGCAAGCCCCACAAGTGCGTGGAATTTGAACAGCACTATAAATATTCTCAAAATGCAGGGTTTTTCTGTCGAAATTGGAAGAATTGCAAGAAATCAGAAAAACAACCATAATTATTTAGCGGCAACGGACCAGGAACGTGCCGACGAACTTATGCAATTTTTCGAGCGTCCCGATGTCGATGCAATTATGTGTGCTCGCGGCGGTTATGGCGTTATGCGTATTCTCGATAAACTCGATTACCAGGTTATCAAGAACAACCCCAAAATTGTCATTGGATTTAGCGATATAACCGCACTGCTAAACGCAATCTACGCAAAATGCTCGCTTGTTACTTTCCACGGTCCCGTTGCTGTAAGCACCTGGAACGATTTCTCGCTCAATAGTTTCAAAAAGACGCTCACCATAGGCGATCTTTTTTCTGCAAAGATTGACGATATGCAGGTGATTAACGAAGGAACTGCGGAAGGTATTATTCAGGGCGGAAATTTGCGTATAATTTCCAGCACGCTTGGAACTCCTTACGAAATTCAGACCAACAACTCAATCTTGTTTCTGGAAGATGTGTCCGAGCACGCCTACGAAATCGATAGAATGCTCACCCAGCTTGTCCTTGCGGGCAAAATGAAGAACGTCAGAGGCATTGTTTTCGGCAAATTCAAAAATTTACATACACGCAAATCTTTTTATCCGAACCGCGGCAAAACAATTTTCGAAGTAATTAAAGAAATTTGCAAACCTTTGGGCGTTCCGCTTGTTTATGATTTTCCATTCGGGCACGTATCGCACAAAATCACTTTGCCCATTGGCATAAAAGCACGTTTGGACACAAAGACGAAGACTTTTTCGCTGCTCGAAGAAGCAGTTTGCTAAGCAAGATAGCTCAGGCAGCCAACTCCGACGGGTTCGACCGACAAATAGGCTTCCGCATATCGAACGCCAATAAGGCTTCCGAAGTATTTCGCACGTGCTATTAGCTCTTCTTTGAATTCGGGACTGGAAAGCTTGGTCTGCGGTTCGTTTGTATTTTCGTTGCCTGTAACGTAAACTTGCGAGGCGAACGCTTCGATTGCTCGCATCTTGATATCGTGAACGTCGGTAATATCAACGTAGAAGTCGGGTTTTCGCTCGAACTGGTAGCTTTGCATAAAGCAGAAAATTTTGCGAGTTCGGTAAATTTCCTGCTCTTCGCCGTTTAGTTCAGTGTGAATTTTAGTCAGTCCGCTTTTGAAAAGAGCGTTCCTCACAAGTCGGTGGACAGCTTCGTGGTCGGGGTGGCGTTCGAACGGTGGGTGAGTTAGAATAATTTTCGGCTTAAATCTGCGAAAAATAGAGATAACTCGATATAGCGATTCGGGACTTTCGTCGATAAATCCGTCCATCATACCTAAATTTATGCGGTGCGAAACATTCAATATTTTCGTTGCTTCGAGCGATTCTTGTAGCCGTAGGTCTGGATTGCCGCGGGTGCCCATTTCGCCTCGGGTGCAATCAACAATCGCAACTTTCTTGCCAGACGCTGTCATTCGGGCAATTGCACCGCCTGCTGATATTTCGGCATCGTCTGGGTGGGCATCGATTACCAGCAAATCCACTGTTTTAACTTCGGGGTCCTCGAAAATTATCTTAGTTTCCATTTAATTACCTGTAATTGAATGAATTTTCTCAATTCGTATCATATGGCGACCGCCTTCGAATTCAGTAAAGAGAAAGGTTTTCACTATTTCCTTTGCAAGCTCTAAATCAGTTATTCTCGCCCCAAGAGTAAGCACATTTGCGTTATTGTGGCGGCGTGCCATTTCTGCCATTTCAGTGGATGTGCAATTTGCCGCACGTATTCCTACAACTTTATTCGCTGTAATTGCCATTCCAATGCCTGTTCCGCAAATCAAGATTCCGAAATCTGCAATATTTCCCGCTACTGCTTCTGCCGCAGGAAAAGCAAAATCAGGATAATCCACCGATTCTTCCGAAAAAGTCCCAAAATCCAGCACCTGCTGCTCTAATTCTTTCAAGAATACTGATAACTCTTTTTTATAGTTATATCCCGCGTGGTCTGATGCAATCGCTATTTTCATAAATTCTTTATTCCTATACTATTATAATTTTTCTCACTTTTTTTAATAAAATTATCAACAATTTTTTAACAAACTACATTTTTTTCTGTTAATAAAACGAACTTTTCCACTAATTTATTTAGTCCAAATGTTTTTTTTTCACATAGGGCGATTTTTTTGTGAATTTTTTGTTAATAAATTACGTGGTTTTATACATTATTGTCGAATATTTCGGCTTCTATAATCTAAATAATCTCAAAGTTTTATGCACCTGTCAAGCTCTTTTTTTTCACTTTTCCACAAACATAATAATTATTATTAAAGGTATATATAAATATATAATATTATTAATAGAAGAATTATCAACATAAATTTTTATAGAAAATCAAATATAAAATACGCAGAATTAGGGAAACTTTCGATGGTGCCGCTGGTTGTTCAGACATTCCTGTCTGAAAATTGTGTTTTGCATTGCAAATTATGTTTGCATTTCACAGACAGGAATGTCTGTGCTACCGATGATTTACTTTTTTACAAATTCTACTTCGAAGTAGCTGTGCCAGTATTTGCCCGTGAGAATAAATGTTCGGCTTTGGGGAATGAATGCAATGCCATTTGAAACTTCGGGCGCACCACCACGAACGACAATTTCACGCAGCGGCGAAATATCAATAATTCCAACCACTTTGCCTGCGGCAGTGTCTATTTTTACGATTTTGTCTTCCTGCCAGATATTTGCGTAAAGATAGCTCTCGCCGTCGAATTCCAGCTCGTTTATGTTATACACCTGCCGCCCATTCAGATAATGCACCTGCTTTGTGCCAATTTGCGAAAAGTCCTGCGGGTTAATGTATTTGAGCACAAATGAACCATCGGACATAATCAGGCGGTCGCCATCGGCGACAAGCCCCCAGCCCTCGCCGTTATAGCGAAGCGTCCGTTCAAGTTTGAGCGACTTTGCGTCATAGACGTAGCAAGTGTTTTCCAGCCAGGTGATTTGATAAATCTTGTTCTTCCACACCGCAATTCCTTCGCCGAATTTATCATCGGGAAGCGTTGCCTTCGTGATTACTTTTCCTGATTGCGGGTCTATCTTGTAAAGTGCGGAATGCCCGTGCTGACCGGTGCTTTCGTAGAGAAATCCATCGTGATAGAGCAGTCCTTGCGTGTAGAATTCTCTATTATGCGGGAACTGACGTATGATTTTAACTGTGTAATAAATTGTGCTGTCAGTATTTGCGGCACTATTTGCCTGATTTATGTATTGGAATTCATATTTTTGTTTCTGTTCCTGCTTGCAACTTGCAAGAAAAGCAAGCAAAATGAGTAAAATTGCGTTAATTCTCATCGCTCGATTTCATTCTGTTGATAATATTTGTTGTAGATTTGCCTTCGACGAACTCGATAGTAGCAACGCGCCCGCCGTAGCTTTCCACAAAGTCTGCCCCGACGATGTTCTGCCTCTGATAGTCCGCCCCTTTGACAAGATAATCGGGACGCACCTGCTGAATTAGTTCGAGCGGGGTGTCCTCGTCGAATAGAACGACGTAATCAACGGGCTTTAAAGCATTTAGCACCTCTGCCCTATCCTGCTCGTTGTTAATGGGACGAGAGTTGCCTTTCAGGCGTCGAACCGAAGCATCGGTATTCAGCCCGATAATCAGCACATCGCCAAGTTTTTTCGCTTCCGTAAGATAATGAACGTGCCCGGCGTGGATAATATCGAAGCACCCGTTTGTGAAAACAATTCGCTTGCCCTCGTTCCGCAATTGCTCGCAAAGCAAAGATATTTCCTCTCTGTGGACTATCATTTTATTCCGAAAAAATCTTAACAGCATTGATTAATTTATCGATTTGCACGGACACAATGCCGGGTTCCTCGCAGACAACGCCCGCAGCGAAATTAGCCAGTGTTGCGGCTTCTTCCACTGTTGCGCCCGCCGAGTATGCCGCAGCAAGCGTTGCAATAACAGTATCGCCCGCACCCGAGACGTCAGCAACTTTTCGGGCACGCGTAGGAACAGATTTAATCTCGCCGTTGCTTTTGAAAAGCCGCATTCCTTCGGAACCAAGCGTGATTAACACATTATCAGCTTTGAGTTTACTCAACAGTTGATTTCCAGCTTCGTTCAAAGCTTCGTCGGATTTGATTTCAAGGTTCAGAGCTAATTCTGCTTCGCGTTTGTTCGGCTTGAATAGAGTAACCTCGTTATATTCAAAGAAGTTAGCGAATTTCGGGTCGACAAACACAGGAATAGACTTCGATTTTGCAAATTCAATCACCAGGTGAATAAGTTCGGCGGTGATAGCGCCTTTGTTGTAGTCCTGCAAAATTATTGCTGCGAAATCGTCAGTTTCCTCGATTTTGCGTATTATAAAATCAATTGCGGATTTATCAATTGCTGTGCGTTTTTCCAGATCAAGTCGCAGAAGTTGCTGATTGTTGCCAATTATGCGAGTTTTGAGAGTAGTCGGGCGGGCACCGTCCTGAAATAGTCCCGATGGCTCGATACCAATTTTTTGGGAAATATCTATGAAAATATCGGCGAATTTATCGCAACCGAGCACACCGAAAAGATAAGGTCGAGCACCGAGCGACTTCAAGTTTGCCGCAACGTTGGCAGCGCCACCAAGATGGAAGGTCTCGCTTTCCAAATCGACCACGGGAACAGGTGCTTCGGGCGAAACACGTGAGACGCTACCCCAGAAGTAGCGGTCGAGCATCACATCGCCAATGACTGCAATTCGGCGGTTAGCAACATTCTGGATTATTTCCTTTGCCCTATCTACTGATAAATTAAGCATATCAATAATTTTCCAAAATCAAATAGACATAATTCTAAAATTTGTATCCATATAATATTTCATCACTTGCAAAGCGCTTTCGTATTTGGTGAAATCAATTCTCAAATCAGTTTGAGCTTTGAGATTGACCAGCCCTAATTTTTTAATTTCAGGTGCGTCCTCTGCGTTAATATCTACATCATTAAAACCGAAGACCTTGCTAATTAATCTCACTTTATATTCCTCGTTCAAGAAGTCGGCACCACCTAAATTATACAAACCGTATTTTTTCCGCTCGCAAGCATTAATCACAGCTCTTGCAACATCATTATTCCAAACAGGGTTCGAAATAACGGTGTTTTTTACCTCAACGTCAATTCCAGTTTGCAAATATACATAAATTTCGGATACTTCGTCTAAATTATCGTAGCTGGAATAGCCGAAAACTTTCGTGGTTCGGAAAAGAGTAATCAGGTTCAGGTCCTGCTTGCAAGAGTTTTCGCGAGCAAGAAGGCTTTTCGAGATATAGTCGGTTGGCGAGGCAAGGTCGTCCTCCGAGTAAGGTCCGCGTTTGCCATCGAAGACGAGTTCGCTGGAAAAAGTGATGTAGTGAACTTCTGCGATTTTTGCGGTAGTAATCAGGAAATCGTTCAAATCGACATTGACGTTCCAGATTTGCTCTTTTGTCGGGTTGTCTTTGCTATTTGTGATAAGATGAGAATTTATTATAACGTCAGGTTTTTCCGAGAGAATAGTTTTTCGAAGCAATTTTCTATCGGAAAAATCAAGAGTGTATTCCCAATCATCGTTTGTGGCGGACGACGCACCAATTTTAATACGGCACAATTGTGCGTTTGTTTCTCGCGGAATAAGATTTTCGAGAGCGTCGCCGATTAAAGTGTCGGGTTGGATAAGAACAATTTTCATAAAATTCCCGTTATCTTAAATAAACAGAAAGAACAGAGACATCGGCAGCCGAAACTCCTGCGATGCGGGACGCCTGACCGAGCGAACGCGGGCGAATGCGGCTAATTTTTTCCTTTGCTTCGTTCGATAGCGAAGGAATTGAGTAGTAATCTATGCTTTCGGGAATGTATTTATTTTCGTTTTCGAGGAAATATTCAATTTCGCGTCTTTGGCGTTCGATATAGCCATCGTATTTAATTTCTGTGCGTAATTGCTCGAAAAGTTTGCCCGAAGAAAGCACTTTTCGCACCACTGCATCATCGATTGCGGCAATTTCTGCTAATTTGAGCAAGTCTGTATTTTCCCTTTTTGCAAGAATAAATATAGATTGAGCGTCGTTTATAGGATTTTCGCCCTTTGCGACGAGATAATCATTGACTTCGTTGGGTTTCAGCTTCGTATTTTTGAAGAATTCGAAAGCGTAACGGACAGCGTTTTCTTCCCTCTGGAAGCGTTCGAATGTTTCACGTGGAACAAGACCGAACTGAGCGCCGTATTTCATCAAGCGGTATGCGGCATTATCCTGACGCAGTAGCAACCTATATTCAGCAAGCGAAGTGAAAAGACGGTAAGGTTCTTCCGTGTTCTTGTTTATCAAATCGTCGATAAGCACACCGATGTAAGCTTCCGAGCGACGAAGCACAAATTCCCCTTCCCCACGTATTTTAAGAACGGCGTTCACTCCTGCGACTAAGCCCTGAGCTGCCGCCTCCTCGTATCCCGAAGTTCCATTGATTTGCCCGGCGAAGAAAAGCCCGTCTATTGCTTTGGTCTCTAATGTGTATTTGAGCTGATAGGGATAGAAAAAGTCGTATTCGATTGCATAGCCGTATCGAAGAATTTCGCAATTTTCAAGTCCGGGTATAGTTCGCAAGCCTTTTTCCTGAACGTCTTTGGGCAAACTTGTAGAAAAACCGTTGACATAGACGCTATCGGTGCGAAGCCCTTCGGGTTCAAGCAAAATTTTATGGGATTGGCGTTCGGCGAAGCGGTCGATTTTATCCTCGATTGAAGGGCAATAACGCGGTCCGACACCTTCTATTCTTCCTGTAAACATAGGTGAACGAGAAAACCCCGTCCGTAGAATTTCGTGTGTGTGTTCGTTTGTGGAGGTCGAGAAGCACATCAGTCGGTTCTTTACCCTTTGGGTGCGGAAGGAAAACGGTTCGGGCGGTTCGTCGCCGCCGGCTAATTCAGTTTTGCTGTAATCGATGGATTTAGCGTGGACGCGTGGCGGGGTGCCCGTTTTCAATCGCCCTTTTTCCAGTCCGTGAGCAGCAAGCAGTTCAGAAACGCGGTCTGATGCTGGTTCGCCATATCGCCCGCCATAAGTAACCTCCAATCCGGTGAACATTTTGCCGTTGAGGAAAGTGCCGGCGCAAAGAATAACTGCTTTTGCCTGTAAATGTTCATTTGATTTTGTCTTTATCCCGGCGATTTTCCCTTTCTCGACAATTATTTCGTCAACTGTTCCATTAATCAAAGTTAAATTGGGTTGTTTCAGAAGTAATTCGAGAGCATATTTTGGATAAAGGTCTTTGTCAATTTGGGTGCGTGGGGACCACACAGCGGGACCTTTCGAGCGGTTCAGCATTTTGAAGAGAAGACCGCCGCGGTCGGCAATCAATCCCATAGCGCCGCCCAAAGCGTCGATTTCCTTTACAAGGTGACCTTTAGCAGTTCCGCCGATGGACGGATTGCAGGACGGGCGACCAATTGTGTGGAAGTTCATCGTAACGAGTGCTACTTTTGCCCCCATATTCGCAGCGACAAAAGCCGCTTCGATGCCGGCGTGTCCCCCACCGACAACTATTACGTCAAATTTATTATCTATGTGTTTCACGTGGAACATTATTTGCCAATGCAAAAGTTAGAAAAAATTTGGTTTAAGACGTCTTCGCTCCATTTCTTGCCTGTGATTTCGCCAAGCTTTTCTGCTGCCTGACGAACGTCTATTGCAATTGCGACGTTATCGAAGCCTGATTTTATCGAACCGATTGCATTTTGCAGAATATTTGCCGCTTCGGCAAGCAATTTCGCCTGCCTTTGATTTATCAAAGCGTCCTGCTCACGCGAGAAGGAAACTTTTGCCTTTGCAGCAATCAATTCTTTTAGGTTCTCAATTCCAAGATTATGTTTTGCAGAAATGCCTTCTACGCTTCCATCTTGAAGCAAATCAACTTTGTTTTGCACTACGAGGACTTCCCTATCGGGGTGCTTTCGGCGGATTCCTTCGGCTAATTCATCGGAATGATGCACCCCTTTTGTTGCGTCGTTTATCACTAAAATTAGGTCGGACATTTGCAAAACGTTCTCGACAAGGCGAATTCCTTCCACCTCGATAACGTCGTCGGTCGAGCGCACCCCGGCAGTATCTACAAGTCGGACGTGAATATCGCCGATATAGAGCGATTCCTCAATATAATCGCGGGTTGTTCCCGGAATTGGACTGACAATTGCTCTATGCTTTTGAAGCAATGTGTTGAAAAGCGTTGATTTGCCCGAGTTTGGAAATCCTGCTATCCCGACATAAAAGCCGTTTCTGAGTATTTCTGCACTTCTATGGGAAGCGGCAAGCGAGGAACAATACTGCACAACGTTTTCGAGTTTCTCGACGATTTGATGTTTCTCGACCAATTCGATTTCTTCTTCGGCAAAGTCCAATTCCAGTTCGAGCAAACCTGCAATATTCATCAGATTTTGTATGATATCGTCAAGACGTTTCTTGAAATTACCCAGGAGTTGGCGCGATGCAGTTTGTGCAGCAAGCCGTGTGGTGGAATGAATGATGTCGGCAACTGCTTCCACTTGCGAAAGGTCGAGCTTTCCGTTGATGAAAGCGCGGCGGGTGAATTCGCCTGGCTTTGCGATTTCTGCACCGTGTTCGATGCAGAGGTCGATTATTTCGTTCGCCACAATCATTCCGCCGTGGCAACTGATTTCGGCAACGTCTTCGCCCGTGTATGAATGCGGCTTGCAGAAAATGGAAACTGTTACGGTATCTACCACTTCCCCATTTCGGTGGATTTTGCCGTAATGCACAGTGTGGCTTGGTGCGTCCTGGGCTTTCGTGCGACCCAGGAAAATTTTATCGACAATCTCAAATGATTTCTCACCTGAAATTCTGATTACTGCAAGCCCGCCTATTCCCGGCGGAGTTGCCAATGCTACAATAGTTTGTGCCATCGTCCAACTCAAATATAACTTTTTAAAGACGCTTGATTTTGCTATTTGTTTTATTAATATTAGGAAACCTTCGGAAGGTTCAAAACCTTCCGAAGGTTCTAAGCGCTGTAATTAAAGAATTGCCCAATTTAAATTATATTAATTTAAACATTTTACATTTCACAGACAAGAATGTCTGTGCTACCGATTATTTAAAAACCTTCCGAAGGTTTCAAACCTTCGGAAGGTTCTAAGCCTTGCAATATTCAACCAACCTTGAATAATAAAAACATTTTTTTCCTGTAATAATTCACAGACACGAATGTCTGTGCTACCGGTTATGAAAACCTTCCGAAGGTTCTAAGCGCTGTAATTATGAGAAAACTTGATTTATAGAAAATTTTTTTTTCGCCCGTTCTCAAATTTTCTTCTTTTTTTAGAAAAATGTTTATAAATTATATGTTTCAAATTTCATTTCGAACACAGAAATTGAGGAGAAAATGGGTCAAACGATTGTTCAGAAAATTCTGGCTCGTGCCACTTCCAGACCAAGCGTTGAAGTTGGCGAAGTGCTCGAACCCGCCGTCGATACTGCAATGTCGCACGAGAATGCGGCACTTGTGATGAACCAATTCCAGGAGATTTTCGCCGGTCTGGGACGCCCCGCAAAAGTATGGAACCCAAATCGGATTGCTATTATTTTCGACCACAGAGTTCCCGCCGAAAGCAAGAAAACAGC
>JAKIZO010000031.1:0-234 GCA_022707965.1 Bacteroidota bacterium | reverse complement strand
ACCACGCACGGTGCTCTGGGTGCATTTGCCTTCGGTATTGGTGCAACAGAAATGGCGTCCGTCTGGGCTCTTGGCAATGTTCTAAATGTCGAAGTGCCCGACACTATCAAGGTTGTTGTCGAGGGCGAACTGCCAAAATATGTTCAACCGAAGGACATAATTTTGAACTTGATTGGAAAAATTTCGGCAGAAGGTGCAAATTTCAAAGTGCTTGAATTTCACGGCTCGACTATT
>JAKIZO010000030.1 GCA_022707965.1 Bacteroidota bacterium | reverse complement strand
TTCAGGCATCAACAAAATATCGTTTCCCGCCGAAATTGCTTGCAAGATTAATTCATCTTGCGAATATTTATTGACCACTGACTTCATATCCAACGCATCTGTTAGAACTATGCCATCATAACCAAGCTTCTCTCGAAGAAGTAACTTTATTACTTTCTCTGATAAAGACGCGGGCTTGCTCTCGTCAATAGATTTTACAAGCAAATGCCCAACCATAATTGACTTTACGCCACACTCAATTGCTTTTTGGAATGGGATTAATTCGTTTTCATATAACTCACTTTCGCTGCAATCAATTATTGGCAATTCAATATGCGAATCGATTGCAGTATTCCCGTGTCCCGGAAAATGTTTTGCAGTCGAAGCAACTGTTTCCGATTGCGTTCCCTTAATATACGCGCAAATATGTCGAGCAACAAGTTCGCTTGTCTGACCAAATGAACGAATGTTTATTATCGGATTTTTTGGATTTGAGTTTATATCACACACAGGTGCTAAATTCCACCGTACACCAATGTCCTTTGCCTCTTTGGCAATTGCAATTGCAATTTCTTCTGTTACTTTTGTGTCGTTAGCAATTCCAAGAGCCATAGCGTGGGGGAACGAAGTTCCATCGTCCAGACGCATTGGCAGCCCATTTTCGAAATCTGCCGCAAAAATTAGCGGTATTTCTGCTATTGACTGCAAATAACTTGTAGCTTTTTCGGCAAGCTCGCAATTCCCACCAAAAATACAAAATCCGCCAATTCCATCTTTAACAAGATTTATTATCTCATTCTTATATTCACTATCCTCAAAGAATTTCTCGACGTCTAATCTTGGGATAATACATTGAGCCGCAAGTTCGCTTGTTTCCCAGTTCTCAATTTTCTTCATATTAACCTGAAATTTCTAAATTAGACTGTTCAAATTGCTTGATTTTTTCTCTAACTTCATCAGGAATTCTTTTCGATTTGAATGTTCCTTTTTCAAGATGCACCATCACAGCTCTTGCAATTGCACATACTTCATTGCTTTCGTTTGTTACAATGTTTTCCATTGTCAGCGATGAATTCCCAATCGAGGCAGTTCGGCAATATACTCTGTACCTGTCTGTGAAAAACAAAGGAGCAAGATAAGAAATGCTTGTGCTAACTACCATCAAAGGCAATTTTTCTCTAATTGTGTTTTTCTCTATTTTAATCCCAATTTTGTCCAAATATTCCAATCGTGAATTTTCCATCCAATATAGATACTGAATGTTGTGAACGACCTCGAAAGAATCAACTTCGCTGAATTGAACTTTGCCCTCCACGTAAAACTTAAACTTATCCAGATTTCTGGCTATTTCATCCATATTTATCAGCAATATTTTAACATATCCAAAAATAAAAAAAAATGTTTACAAATCAATCAACTATTCTTTGTTGTGGAATACTACATAGGAACTCTTGCAGCGCATAGGGGAATCGAACCCCTATTTCAGCCTTGAGAGGGCTGCGTCCTAACCGTTAGACGAATGCGCCCTGATGAAACGATTTTTCATAATTATCGTCAATTATTTCAAAATTAACACTATTTTTGTAATTATTACAAATACATTTTGCAAGTATATGAAAAAGTTAGTTTATTTTATAATATTCATAGCCACAAGCATATTTTGTATTGCTCAATCTGATTTCGAGGAAATTGAAGAAGTTCCCTCCGATACAGTTTGCTTCAAATATAAATTTCAGCCAGGCGACCTTCTTATTTATCGCGTAGAATCACGCGATAGCATTGTTTTTGAGGACGATAACCCTTTGGTGCGCGACCGCTGGGAAAGATTTATCGTAAAATGCGATTCTGTCGATAGATTTGGAAGATTTCATCTCAATCTTCATTTTACTGACTATACAGCAGTCGAATCAAAAGGTGAAATAAAAGATGTAATGAGAAAAACTTCACCCTGGGTTAATAGAAAATTCTTCTTAGTTATCGATTCTGTCTCAAATAGAATTCATTCAGTCCCCGAAGATGTTATTAATGCTGCTGTCTCTCCCGGCGGACCCTATCAACCTTATTTATTTTTCCCATTCAGCCAATCTTGCAAAGAAGTCAATGAGTCCTGGCTTGTGAGCTCTATCGATACTCTTGTCGAAAATTCTTTTCCTCCTGCTATTGTCGAACACTCAAATTTAATGCGTGCCGAAGATAAAATCGACACTCTTGGCTATTCCTGCATTAGATTTCGCTTTATTAGAACAGGCGAAGCAACCTATCAAATGAAATCCGAACAGCAAACTATATTTACAACAGCTATTATTAATTCAGGTGGTAGATTGTTTATTTCATCTGAATATTTCATTCCTGTTCACTTCTTTCAAACAATCGAGCAAAAATTGCGTGTATACTTTGACGAAGATAACTACCGAGTTGGCAAACATTTCACAAATACATACTTTACTTTGGAAGAATTTGTCCGAAAAAACAATTGATTCTTTACAATATTATTTTATCTTTTAAGTCTCTAAAAATACTACTTTTATCCTTTTTTTGAGGTTAATATGGCTTACAAAGAATTGCTCCCGAATGAAGATTGGGCAATTTTACAATCTTCAATTTTTTCTGTTTTTAAAATGATTGCCGGCGCTGATGGAAAAATCGACAAAAAAGAAAAAGACGCTATCGAAGTAATCATCAAAAATTCCAATAAGTTAAATAACTCACTTGCAAAGGAAATTCTTCAATCTGTTTCTAATGGCGATGAACTCAGTAACATTTTCGATACGCAAAAACAACCCGCAAAAGAAATTTTACGCAAAACTGCATTTATCCTGGATAATAAAATCGACCCCAAAGACGCTCTTTCTTTTAAAAAACACTTAATTGCTATTGGTGTCTTTATTGCCAACGCTTCTGGTTCATTATTCGGTTATAAAATTAGCTACGATGAAATGGATGCAATCAACGAAGTCGGTCGTTGCTTGAATATTGCAGTTAAAGATTTAGAGCAAACAAATATCATTATGGATATTATCAATTCCATCGAAGAATAACTGCTGTCTTTTTCAAAAAATTTTGGCTGTCCTGAAAAAGGACAGCCTTTTTTATTAATGAATTTTTTTTGCAATTTTATTCTTGATAATGCGACTAACCAAATCGTGATATATCGTTATATCTAAAATATGAAACTTTTTATTATTTTCTTTCGTATGTTTGTTGAGTTTTTTTCTCCAATTTTTGTGAGCAATGCAGATGGAAATACTCGAAGTTAAAAACGTTACTAAAAGATTTGGAAACTACGCCGCTGCTAACAATGTTTCTTTTACGGTCGAAAGCGGGCAAATCTTTGGTTTGCTCGGTCCGAATGGTGCGGGCAAAACAACACTTATTCGAATGATTAATAATATTTTAATCCCTGACGAAGGCGAAATCTATATTTTTGGTGAAAAACTTAATTCTGATTTGCAGAACAACATCGGTTACCTGCCCGAAGAAAGAGGTCTCTACAAAAAGCTTAAAGTGATGGAGCAGATTATTTATTTTGCTCGCCTGAAAGGAATGTCCAGAGCAGCCGCTATCGAACGTGCTCGCTTTTGGCTTAATAAGCTTGGTGCTTCTGGTTGGGAAAACAAAAAAATTCAAGAATTATCAAAAGGTATGCAGCAAAAAATCCAGTTCATCACAACTATTCTTCATTCTCCTGACCTTATTATTCTTGATGAACCTTTCTCGGGCTTCGACCCAATCAACACTGAACTTGTTAAAAATATCCTGCTTGAACTCAGAGCAGAAGGCAAAACAATAATCCTCTCCACTCACGTTATGTCGCAAGTTGAGGAACTTTGCGATAGCATCTGTATGATTAACAAGGGCAAACTTGTTCTCAATGGCAAAGTTTCAGATATAAAAGCAGGTTATGGTCGCAACCATTTAGTTATAGAATTCGATGGTCAAGATGAATTTATCAATTTGCTCAATGATGTGGAAATTCTCAACCGCACTAATTCAAGGTTAGAGTTAAAATTACTCAACCACTCAATTAACACCAACAATATTTTCAAAACTGTTTCTGAATTTGCTACTGTAACCAGATTTGACCTTTCACTTCCCACTATGCACGAAATTTTCATTGATACTGTTGCAAATCAAAAAGGAGATAAAAATGAACAATAAAATTATCACAATTATTTCGCACGAATATATTACTCGTATTAAATCTAAAGGTTTTATTATTGGCACTCTTCTCGGACCTTTGTTCATTATTTTGCTTATTGTTATCCCGGGCTTAGTTGCTTATTTATCCGCAGATTCAACCTCCAAAAAAATTGCAATCGTTGATAAAACAAATTTTGGTATTGGACAGAAATTAGTAAGCCTCGATACTTCCAAATATTATTTATCTGATAAATCGGAAGACGAGCTTCGCCGTCAGGTGCTCGCAGGCGAAAGTGACGGTTTCGTCGTTGTTGATGAAAATGTAATAAACACGGGCGAAGCCCTTGTTTTTACCTCCGGCGGTGGCGGCATTGGTTTTATTACCAGCTTGGAAAACAATCTTGGTGATATTGTTAAGCAAAAACAACTTAAAGACGCGGGTGCAACCGATGATATTCTCAAACTCATTGATAAACCTTTCAAAATAAAAAATCTCAAAGTTACTGAACGTGGCGAACAAAAAGATTATACTGAAGTTTATGCTGCAATTGGCTACTTTCTGGGCTTTGTGATTTATTTCTTGATGTTTGCCTATGGTTCTCTTGTTAGCCGCGGCGTTATCGAAGAAAAAGCTAATCGCATTATTGAAGTTATTGCCTCCTCTGCAAAACCATTCGAAATTATGATGGGAAAGGTTATCGGAATTGGACTTGTTGGGCTCACACAGGTTGCTGTCTGGATTATTCTTGGTTTTGCTGCAATTACAATTGCAGGAACAATTTTTAGCGGTTCTATCTCTCCTGAACAGATAGTTGAGTTGCAAAATCAAACTGCAATGCCTCAAAGCTCCGGCTCTATGCTTAATATTGCCGGTCTCGAAATCCCGTCTATCTCACCTTGGCTTATTATTGGCTTCGTCTATTATTTCTTAATTGGCTATTTTATTTATGCGACTTTGTTCGCGGCTATCGGTTCTGCTGTCGACCAGGAACAAGATGCCGCACAATTGCAAACACCCGTTACTTTGCCTATAATCATTCCTATTTTGCTTGTTTTCAATGTGATTAGTAATCCCGATAGCACTCTTGCTGTTATTTTGTCGCTTATTCCGTTCTTCACCCCAATTTTGATGACAGTCCGCATTGCGGCAACACAGGTGCCACTATGGCAGATATTAGCATCGATTGTTCTAACAATTGGGACATTTTTCTTATGCCTGAAAATTGCTGCAAGAATTTATCGTGTTGGCATTCTTATGTATGGCAAGAAGCCTACTTTCAGAGATTTGTTTAAATGGATGCGTATTGCTAAATAGCATTTATTTCTGAATGTTCTTGCTTGTGTTCATTTTTATTTTGAGTAATAATTTTTTATATTTGCTAATATAGTTTATTAGCTTCTGGTATTATATGAAAAAGGTGTTTTTATTAGTTTGTTTTTTATCGGGTTGTGTTTTCCTTTATTCTCAAAACAATTTAGATGAAATCAAAATAGGAATTTACGCAAAAGACCATTCAAAAATATATAAAGGGCTATCCAATCACTTTGGGCAAGACTTTTCTGCAATACACCCGAGCAAGTTCGTCGAATTTGCTGATTGGTTGCTCGAACTCGAAGATTATTCTTCTGCTTATCAGTTCTTTATGATTGCTAATATTTCTGCTTTTCTAAATGCAGAGATGAGTTTAGAGGAAAAAAATGCTTTTATTCATAGTATTAATTCTAAATGCGATAGCATTTTGAAAAAAATCAACCAATTGGACAAAATTAATATTGAGAAAAATAAATATCTCCTGTTTCCAGGAAAAATTAACCTTTTGAATAATTTAGCAATTATGCTAAAGAATTCCGAGAGGATTAAGTTCGATGCAAAGTCCTCGAACAAAATGGTTAAGCACACCCAGGAAGGTATTGCTCCTATTCAACCTGAAATCGACGAAGCTCCATATTACGACTACCGCGATATTATCGAAAACCTTGTCTATCCACAAAAAGCAAAGGAACAACGGATTGAGGGAACTGTAACCCTTGAAATTGTTCTCAACGAACTCGGTAGTGTTATCGAAAAGAAAGTTCTATCCTCAGATAATGACTTCCTGAATTCTTATGCTCTTAACGTGATTGACTATGTGAAGTTTCGTCCCGCAAAACGAAATGACAAGCCTGTTCATTCAAAATTAACTATTCCAATACATTTTATAAATCAATAATTAGAACTGTATGTTGCACAAATTTTATACCTGTTTAGCGTTAATATCAATTTTCCTTGTAAGTTGTAGCAAAAATGATGATACTTTTGAAGAAAACCAGGACGTTTCGCCCGATGTTGATGATGAACAAACTTATGTCGATTATTACGAACCGCCTCACATAAAGTATAATCTTGTAGAAATCAATAATCGGGCTACTCTTGATTCGATTTTCGCATCCATTCCCGATAGTATCGACAAATCAGTCGCTCAAAAAATCATAACTACTTTGAACCGCAAAGAGCTGCGTTTCATCAGAAATGGCGAAAAAATCATCGTTCCCGAAGTTTTTACAAATAACATTCTTGATTATTCGATTTTCCCGCATTATTATCCATCTGCAAGCAACATAGATAAAATTATTATAGTTGCAATTGACAAACAAGCCTATGGGTGCTACGAAAACGGTAGATTAGTTCGATTTGCTGCTGTCAATTCAGGCAAGGAACGAACACCTTCGTTTCCCGGTAGATATGCTCTTGTTTGGAAAGATCGCCTCAGACGTTCGTCTCTTGATAGCACCTGGATTATGCCTTTCACTTTTAATTTTCATAGTGCAGCAGGCAGTGCTTTCCATCAGTTTCAAATGCCAGGCAGACCTGTTTCGCATTCTTGCTTGCGTCAATTTTTAGATGATGCACAATGGCTCTTCCACTGGGGTGAAACAGCCAAAAAAGATACCAGCGGCAAACTTATCCCTTTCAGCGGAACCCCCGTAATCTTGCTCAATCATTTCGATTATTACCGTCCAACCGGTGGTCCCTGGCTCGATTTCACATCAAACAAAGACGGCATAGTCGAGCTGCCCGATAATCCTCTCGAAATTGAGGAAGCTCTTATTCCAATCATTCAAATTCCTAAGGAAGCTCGTGCAAGCCTTACGAACAGAGAAAGATATTTATACGCTGAGGACTCTCTTCGCGCTCGTGGCATAATTAGAGAGCACGTAAAACTTACTCCTTCTATTAATTTTAATCAACTGAGACGTCAAAATCAAGCTAAAAAGCAACAGCAAAAAATAGAAAATAGCAATAGTAACAATACTCCTATTTTAAATGATATTGAAAATAGAGACGGAGTAGCCGATTGAAGCCTTTCTATGCTGAGCTTTTCCTGTTCTTAGTTACTTTCATTTGGGGCGGCACTTTTGTTTTTACCAAAATAGGTCTGGATTTCGCATCTCCAAGCGTTTATATCTTACTACGTTTTTGTATTGCAATTTTTTTGTGCATCATCTTTTTTAACAAAAAATTATTAAGAATAAACAAAAAAACACTTGTCAATGGGCTAATTTTAGGTCTATTCTTCGGTGGTGGCTTTTTGCTTCAAACAATTGGATTAAAATACACGACTGTTTCAAAATCTGCCTTCATTACTGGCATCACTGTTCCACTTACACCTATTGTATATTTCATAGTATGTCGCAAAAGGATTAGCAAATACTCTTTATGGGGCGTTTTTGTCGCTGTGATTGGACTTTGGATTTTCACCAACCCCGATTTCGACAATATCAACATTGGCGATGTGCTTACTCTCTTTTCTACAATGTTCTGGGCATTCTATATTACGTATATGGACGTCTTTACAAAAAAGATAGAAAATCGTTCCATTACTGCTCAACTGGTTTTTTTGCAATTTGTAGCTTCGTCGGTTATTGCTATTGTTTATTTTATTACTTTCGAAAATGCTTCCTGGGCTGTGCAATTCGATAATATGCTTCTCATTTCACTGGCTTTTAATGCTGTTTTAGCATCATTTTTTGTTACTTTTATCCATACAAGTATTCAAAGATACACAACACCTGTCAAAGCTGCGTTGATTTTCTCGCTCGAACCTATTGTTGCAAGTTCAGTTGCAGTCATCTTCCTCAGCGAAACTATGACTAATATCGAGATTTTCGGAGCTTTTCTGCTATTTTCTGCTGTGATTATCTCTGAGTTAGGAACTTTCTTAGAAAAACAATAAGAAATGATAATATTGCTTTATTATATTTTATTTTTTACTTATTTTTAAAAATCAATAATTAGAGGTATTTATGAAAAAATATTTGCTTTTAATCCTTTTGTTTGCTTCTGCAAATTTGCTTTATTCACAGAATATCGATGAAATTATGACTAATTCTAATAAAGCAATGAACAAAGAAGCATTAGATAAAGTTGAAACTTTTGTCATACACGGTAGTCAGTTCGTTGCTGAACAAGGCGAACAAATTCCTATCGTCTACAAAATTAAACGTCCCGACAAAGTCAGGATTGAAATCGAATATATGGGCAATACTATTATTCAGGCTTATGATGGCAAAAAAGCTTGGATGGTCAATCCCCTCACTGGCTCGAAAGAAAAGCGAAACTTGCCTGATGAAGCAAAAGAACAATTTATGCAAATTTTCGACTTCCTTTATTCTCCCATAACCAAATACGGCGAGCCAAATTATTCGTTCGAGTATCTTGGCAAAGAAACTATTGATGATAAAAACTACATTACTATTAAAATGACAGACAAGGATAGCGATGTTTCAACTCTCTATATTGATGAAATTACTAATTGGTTTTATAAATTAGTTGCCGAAGTAAAGAAAGAAGATGAAACTAATACTATTGAATATGTATTTGAAGAAAAAACAAAGGTTGGAGGGGCAATTGTCCCATCAGTAATTGAATTAAAAGTAAATGGCAATACTGTTATGGTATTCAACTTTGATGAATATGAAATCAATACTCCTCTGGACGACAAAATTTTCGAAAAACCTTAATTATTTATTATTGATATAAAAATAGGGAAGAGGCTTACTTTTTCGGTAGCCTCTTTTTTTTCAGTTGCACTTTAATAAAAACCTTCGGAAGGTTTCAAAACTTCCGAAGGTTTTATAAGTTTAAATACTTGTAATAACTCGATATCTTATGATTAAAATTTATCTTCCTTTCTTTTTGTCTTTCTTTTTCTTCATCTTTACTTCATAGTAACCAGGACGTTCTTTGACCACTCGATTGAAGAATTCGTCGCCGTAACCAACGCCTTTCGGATGACGCCCATTATCAACATTTACGTCATTAATATAGCCATCATTGTATTTAACAACTAATTGCTTCCAGAGAGCAAACCATTCATCGAACATTTTTTGAGATTCATTCAGTGAATAATCGCTCAAAAATTGCATTGCAGAAGCTTTATCCTTCTGATACAATTCGATTGCTGCCTTCTCGATTATTGGCTGATACATTTCATACTTGCTTTCAAGCCGCTTTTGAACAACTTGAATATCTTTGATTATATATGAATATTTTGTATATGCAAGATTTGCAACAAGATTGAAAATCCAGAAAGCAGAATTCAAATCAAGTTCTTTGATACTACCACCTTTGAAACATTTCGGAATATCGTTCATTGCTCCAACATAAAGCGGCACATATACTGTTGAATAGGTATCATCGACGCCATACCAAAATACACCTGCAATTTCCCTTGGCAAGAAACTTCTGCTTTGTGAAACAAAAGAAAACGCAGTCTGCTGAGTTGAAATTGGTCTCTCCCAGGCATAAGTTGTTGTATCGCCAGTGATTTTGAAAACAAGAGGCTTCCATCTATATGGATTGCCAAATGGTTCCGCAGCCAAACCTTTTGTCATATCAAATTCTGTATCATTGAAGTGGTCACGCATCAGGTTCATTACATCTTGCGGTGTTAGCTTCTTATCAGGCTTTATGTATAATGGATATGGCTCTTCGCCTTCATAAGCACGCCAGTAATCGCTCGATAAATTCAGCGATGGTGCCGCACGTCTGAACAAACTCCATACACGCCCTTCGCAAAATAGCAATCCACTTGGTTCAAGCGGACAATATGCATCTGCAAAGCTAAATGGTCCCTGTTTCGGGTTGTAGTATCCACGCTCAATTGCAAAAGAAATTACATCAGGTGCATACATACAGTTTTCGGGGTCGTTCAAAGGGAATTGACGAATACGTGCTTGGTTGGCGTGTGCCGCAACATATCCATCAGGAATACGAACCGCCACCCACACTGCCCCTTTTTCATAAGGTCCTTTGCTTATCATTTCCATCATCCATACTTCCTCCGGGTCTGCGATTGAGAATGATTCGCCCGAACTGTAATAACCATATTCAGCAACAAGCTCTGTCATCACCCGTATTGCTTCTCGTGCTGTTTTAGCTCTTTGCAAAGCTATATACATAAGCGAACCGTAGTCCATTATCGCATTTGTGTCTCGCAGTTCCTCGCGTCCGCCGAAAGTTGTTTCTCCAATTGCTACCTGATATTCATTCATATTCCCAATAACTTTATATGTTTCAGGAACTTGCTTAATCTTCCCAAGATGTTTTCCACTATCCCATTCATAAATATCTACCCACGACCCTTCGGGGTGTTTCGCGGCAGGTGCGTAATATAGTGGCTCCATAAATCCACCTGCATCTGCCGAATAAGAAATCATTGTCGAACCATCTGCCGAAGCCCCTTTCGTTACCAGAAAGTTTGTGCAAGGATATGCTTCAAGCGTAAATGCAAAAATCAGCAATAATAAAATTAATTTTGATTTCATCATAAGTCCTTTGTATTAAACAAAATCATTCATATAATCATTTAATATAAAGAAAAAAACAAGATTTAACAAAAAAAATCTTAACGAATTATGAACAATTGATGAATTCTAATTCCAACTTTTTGATTTTTCTTATTATGATTTACTAATTTATTTTTCATATTTTCGTTGTTATTTCGTTATTACTTTTTCATATTTGTTTTGATAATAAAATATATGTTATGAATTCATACAATTTGGTTATTTCGGGTTACTGGTGGCTGTTGATATTATTTATAATTGTGGGATTTGCGCTTTCTTTTTGGGCATACAGAACTACTATCCCCCCAATTTCAGAGAAAAAGCGATATTTGCTTATTGCTCTTCGTGGACTTGCCCTTGCAATATTAATTTTTGCTATTTTTGAACCTATATATTCAATCACTCGTGCATTTATCGAAAAACCCAAAATAGCAATTCTTCTGGATAACTCTATTTCTGCGGGCACAACCGATGCAAAAGGCAATAGAGCTGAAACTTATAAAAATGCTCTAATTAATTCTAATATTGATAATCTGGAAAATATCACTTTCCTTTTCGATAATGACGTCAGGCAATTAGATAGATTCATTATTGATAGCTTAACGTTTGATGGCAGGGCAACTGACATTTCCAGAGCAATTCGCCGTCTGGATAGATACCGCGACGAAGATAATATCCGTGCCGTTGTGCTTTTCACCGATGGTGCTTATAACGCTGGTTCTAATCCTATCTTTGACGCCGAACGCTTTACTACTCCATTTTATGTTGTCGGAATTGGCGACACTACCGAACCAATTGATATCGCTGTTTTATCAGTCGTTACAAACGAAATTGCTTACGTCGATAACAAAATTCAAATTTTGGTCAATTTCAAAGCAAATGGCTTTTCAAATAAAACTGTTAAATTAAAACTCTTTTTCAACGATGAAAAAATTGGCGAACAAGATATTTTAATCGAACAAGGAAAAGAACGCTACTTCCATAATTTCGATTATATTCCTACAAAACCCGGTAACCACAAAATTACTGCACAATTTGACCCAATAGAAAATGAAATAACTCGCAAAAACAACTCAATTTCTGAGTTTATTCGCGTTCTGGAAAACAAACGAAATATCGCAATTTTTGCAGGTGCACCTTCCCCCGATTTATCGATGATTAAACAATCAATTTTGCTCGAAAAAGGCGTCGAAATTAAGGAATTCATTCAGAAAAAAGGTGCAGAATTCTACGAAGCACCTAATCCGAAAGTTCTTCAAGCAAGCGAACTTATTGTCTTTGTCGGCTTTCCTATTCAATCAACACCTAAAAACGTAATTGATATGATAAAACTTGAATTAGAACGAGGAAAACCGCTTCTTTTCATTGCCTCGCAAACCACTGATTATAATAAACTTAAAGAATTCCAGAATTTTCTTCCTTTCATTGTGGTATCTTCGCGTCCGCAAGAATTACTTGTAGTCCCTGATTTCAAAAGTTCTGCTCTTTCCTCCCCTATATTGAGAATTACCGGTAGCGAAAACGACCTGAAACTCTGGAATTCGCTTCCTCCACTATTTCGAACCGAAACATTTGTTCGTCCAAAAGCAGAAAGTGAAGTTTTAGCAACAATGAAAATAAACAACGCTCCATTGAATGAACCTTTAATTATGTCCCGTCATTTTCAAAATAGCAAGTCTATTGCACTTATGGGATACGGTCTGCACCGATGGAAACTCTTTGGTTATGCCTCTGAACTTGCAAAAGGACGTCAAGCTGAGGACCTGTTGAATATCTTTATAAACAACAGCTTGCGATGGCTTTCCATTGCAGAACAATCTAAGCCCGTCAAAGTGCGACCTTCACGCAAATTCTACAACGAAAATGAAGTTGTTGAGCTCTTTGGCGAAGTCTACGACGCTGCCTATAATCCAATCGAAAAAGCTAATCTCAAAGTTAAAGTCTCTGGCAAAAGTGAGACCCGCGAAATTACTCTTGCTCCAACGGGACAGGGTAACTACTACGCAAATATCGAGGGGCTGCCGTCTGGCGATTACTCATTCACCGCAGAGGCAACTCTCAACAATAACGTTCTTGGTACAGACGATGGCCGCTTTTCAATCGGCGAAATTTCTATTGAATATTTGAACCTGAAAATGAATGAACCGCTGCTTAAAAAAATCGCAGAAATCACTGTTGGAAAATTCTATTATGCTGATAATGTTTCATCAATTGTAGATGATATTCGAAGCAATAGATTTTTTACCGAACGTAGCATAAAAAAACGTGATGACATTATTATCTGGAATTTACCTTATTTGCTTATTCTTGTTGTTTTGCTGCTTTCGGCAGAATGGTTTATTCGCAAACGCAGCGGAATGTTGTAAAAAACGTTTTTCTGCAACATTATTATCAGTTATGAAAAACCTTCCGAAGCCTGATACAAAAATCTTTGATGACGGTTCTAAATAAAAGAGGCTGTTATTGCAACAGCCTCTGTAAGATTGCAAAAATATCTATAACTAAAACCTATTCGAATTCAATTAAAAGCTCGTCCTTTGCAACGGATTTGCCCGTTGAAACAGCAACGTAGCGTATTTTTCCACTCATCGGCGACGTTATTGTATTTCTCATTTTCATTGCTTCAAGCACAAGCAATTTATCACCTGCTTTTACATTGTCCCCAATTTTCACGTACACTTCACGTATTACGCCCGGAATAAAGGCGGTAACTTTTTTCGGGTCTTTCGGAACATACTTTTTTCTGGCAACAAATTTTTTTGTCAGTTGCGTCTCGTATACTGTATCGTCAAGAATTAATTTACCAAGATTTTCGTTATTCATCTCTACTCCATTAGAATGGTGGAACACCGTGTTTTTTCTTTGGTGGCACATCTTCTTTGTTCTGCGAAACCCACAAAGCGTGAATTAAGAAGTCGCGAGTTTCTTCTGGTGTGATTACTGCATCGATATATCCATTTGCAGCAGCTTTATATGGATTAGCAAATTTTTCGATATATTCGGCAACTTTCTGCTTACGCATTTCTTCTGGATTTGGTGCATTTGCAATTTCATTCTTGAAAATAATATTTGCTGCACCTTCCGGACCCATCACAGCAATTTCAGCCGTTGGCCAAGCAAACACAAAATCAGCACCAAGATGGCGGCTACACATTGCAATATAACCACCTCCATAAGCTTTACGTAAGATTACTGTCATTTTCAATACTGTTGCCTCGCTATATGCGTAAAGCACTTTTGCACCGTGACGGATTACACCCGCGTGCTCCTGGTCGACACCTGGCAAATATCCAGGCAAATCAACTAACGTTAGCAACGGAATATTGAATGCATCGCAGAATCGAATAAAGCGTGCTGCCTTGTCCGACGAATCAACATCAAGCACTCCTGCAAGCACCATCGGTTGGTTGCCTACTATCCCAACTGTTTCACCATTTATTCTTGCAAACCCAATAACAATATTCTTTGCCCAATGCTCTTGCACTTCAAGAAAATCAGAGTTATCTACCAAAGCCTTGATTACGTCTCTGATGTCGTAAGGTTCATTTGGTTCTTTAGGCAAAATTTCTGCAATTTGTTTATCGAAAATTGGTGGCTTTGGTTGGAATTTGTCTGCTTTCTTGCGGTTGTTCCACGGAATAAATGTAACAAGACGTTTTATCTGCTCGAAACACTCTTGTTCGCTTTCAGCATAGAAATGAGCATTGCCCGAAATTTCAGCCTGAACGCGTGCACCACCAAGTTCTTCCATCGAAATTTCTTCGCCAAGCACTGTTTTTATTACTTCCGGTCCGGTGATGAACATCTTGGAAATTTTATCCACTACAAACACAAAGTCAGTCAATGCTGGCGAATACACAGCTCCACCCGCACACGGACCTAATATTACAGATATTTGCGGAATAACACCCGAAGCACGTGTGTTGCGGAAGAATATCTCACCATATCCCGCAAGCGAATTAACCCCTTCTTGAATTCGAGCGCCACCCGAGTCGTTTATCCCAATAAGTGGCATACCCATTCTCATTGCGTGGTCCATCATCTTTGTGATTTTCTTTGCGTGAGCAAGTCCCAAAGAACCACCTGCAACAGTGAAATCTTGTGCATAAATGCAAACAGGATGACCCAAAATGTTCCCCGTCCCTGTAATTACACCATCGCCTGGCAGATACTTCTTGTCCATTCCGAAGTCTTCTGCTTTATGCTCGACAAACATATCGTATTCGTGGAACGTCCCGGGGTCAAGCAAATACTGAATACGTTCGCGCGCGGTGAGTTTTCCCATCTTCTTCTGCTTTTCTATTGCCTGCTCGCCACCACCGATTTCAACTGTTTTCTTTCTTTGGAAAAAATCTCGTACCCTATCCAGAAATGACATACTATTTTCCTTAAAAAATTTCACAACATTATTTTCATCACAAATATATAATTAATTAATCAATATTTAAATAAAAATTTACATAAGTTTTTGCAATACAATTAATTATAATTAATCAATCGCTTATCTCGGCGAAAATCTCACCAAAAAAGTTAATATTTTTACATTTTTCTTCTTAAATTATCTTATATTATTTAAAAAAATTCATAATTCTATGCTATGCTCAATGGTTTCAAATTATTAAAATCACTTTTCAGCACCGACGGAAAATGGCAACTTAAAACTTTGCTCACTTTAATTGCTTTCTCAATTGTTATCGCTGTTGTAATTTTTACTCAATTGCTTGTCGACGAATTAATCCAACACGAGCAGCGAATTATCAAACTATATTCAAACACCTACAAACATTATTCAGACCCAAATAAAAATTTAGAATATCTTATTTTCTTTTTAGATGAAATAACTCCGACTATCACTTTCCCCGTTATTATGACTGATGCAAATGATGAACCACTCGAAGATTTTGCATCCTACACTCTGAATATCAACCTCAGTAAAATGATGACAATCGAAGAACAGCGCGCATTTCTCAAACGCTACATTCAAAAAATGAGAGAAAATTACGAACCGATTATTATCGAGGACGAAAACGGTGTCGTTGTCCAAAAAATTTACTATACTCATTCTGAATTAATCGACAGATTACGCTTATTCCCATTTGTTTCTTTAATAATTATTTCAGCCTTTATCGCTATTGGATACGTTGCTTTCAGCAGCGTTCGAAAAAACGAACAATCCAAAGTCTGGGTTGGTATGGCTCGCGAAGCTGCCCACCAGCTCGGAACCCCGCTGTCGAGTTTATTAGCCTGGCTCGAAATTCTGCGATATTCCAAGGATGACCCCAAAGCTGTCGAAGATACTATTAACGAAATGAGCAATGATATTAATCGCTTACAAATTATTACAACACGCTTCTCAAAAATTGGCTCTATGCCCGAAAAAGAACATATCGAACTGAATACACTAATCGATGATGTATGCAGATATTTCGAAAAACGTCTTCCTCACCTTGGACGCAAAGTCGAAATTATCCGTGAATTCAGCGAAAATATCACAGTAGAAGCTAATCAGGATTTGCTTGCCTGGGTTTTCGAAAACTTACTTAAAAATGCTGCCGAAGCAATTGACCACAAAGAAGGTAAAATCACAATTCGCACCGCAAAAGTTTCTCACAAATTTGCTCTTATCTACGTCGAAGATAATGGCAAAGGGCTTACAAGCAAAGTCCGCCGAAACTTGTTCTACCCCGGTTTTACTACAAAAAAACGTGGGTGGGGGCTTGGGCTAAGCCTTGCAAAGCGGATTATCGAAGATTACCACAACGGTAAAATTTTTGTCAAAGAAACTCAATTAGGAAAAGGCACAACTTTTGCTATTGAAATTCCGTTAAAAAATTAGTTTAGTTATATGTATCTGGAAAACTATTTTTACATATTCTCTGTTGCTTTTTTATTCTATATCTTTTTGTGGTTGCGAAAACTATTTCGTAAAGAATGGATTGCCTCCGCTGCATTTTTGTGGACGCTCAAAATTTTAATTCTTGTTCCTTTCTGGGCTGCTTATTTCTATGTGATTTTTCCCTTTGCTTTTCCTTATGTCGAAAACTATATTTATCCAACTGATAATCTTCAACCAATTATAATTGAAAATACAGAAAATATCGAGCAAAAATTCTTACTTATCGGCAGAAAATTCAAATCAGATATCTGGGAACCTGTCTACGATAAATCACCTTTAAATTTAAATAAAACGCCTATATATACTATTAAAAAGCACGACCTGCTCGAAATAACTGCTCGAAGTGGCACAAAAGATTATGATATAATCGGCATCGTAAAATTAACGGGTTTTCGCTACAAAAGCGATCCCTTCATCGGATATGCCTTTTCTGTTCCATCAGTTCCAATTAAAGTATATTCACACGAATTTTGGCAGCGCAGCAAATTCGAAAAAGTTCAAGTTGAAATAAAAAAAGAGCTTCTGCTCTTTATATTATCTTTTGCAGCTGCTCTTGGAATACTATTTCACGCAATTTCGATAAAAGGAAAACTAATTCTTCGTGTTATTCTTTACGCTTTATTTTCATTAATCTTTGGTCTTTCGGCATATTTAGCATATCAAACTGCTACTACTCTTGTGTATTTTCTTCGTTAGTTTCTCTGTCCTCGAATAGTGCATCTACAAATGCTTTTGGGTCGAACGGTTGCAAATCATCAATCTTTTCACCGACACCGATATAACGAACCGGAATATTCAACTCATTCGCTATTGGTATAACAACCCCACCTTTTGCAGTGCCATCTAATTTTGTAAGAACAATTCCGGTAATATTTGCAACCTTCGAAAACTCTTTTGCTTGCTGGATTGCATTTTGTCCCGTAGTAGCATCTAATATCAAATAAACATCATTCGGTGCGTCGGGCTTCAATTTTTTCACAACTCTTGTGATTTTTTCGAGTTCAGCCATCAAATGCCCTTTATTATGAAGTCGTCCCGCTGTGTCGATAATGACAACGTCCTTTTTCTTTGAAATTGCTGATTTTAGAGTATCATAAGCTACTGCTGCGGGGTCTGCTCCTTGCTGTTGCTGAATAATTTCTACTCCTGCACGTTCTGCCCATATTTCTAATTGTTCGTTGGCGGCGGCTCGAAAAGTGTCAGCTGCTCCGATTACCACACTTTTACCCGCAGACTTATAATTATATGCCAGCTTCCCAATTGTTGTGGTTTTGCCAACACCATTGACACCAACAACGATAATTACCCACGGTGTATTCTCTTCCGGAATTTCATAAATCGCATCATTTTTTGCTGATGGCGAATGAACAAGTAGATTTAATATCTCTTCTTTCAGCAAAACATACAAATCTTCTGCATTCTCATATCCTTCTCGCTTCACTCTTTTGCGCAACGTTTCAATAATTTTTTCAGTTGTTGCAACTCCAATATCCGATAAAATTAGAATTTCCTCTATTTCATCTATCAAAGCGTCGTCTATCTTTCGTCCGCCCCCAAGCAATGCTTTCAAATTGTCAACTAACGAATTACGTGTTTTCGATAGCCCCTGCTTGATTTTATCGAAACCAAGTGCCGTAGTTGCTTGCTTGACTGCTTCGGTAAATTGTGTGGTAGCTTTTTCAACTTGTTCGGTTACTTTACTAACTTGTTCGCTTACTTTATCTTTGATTTTCTTAAAAAAGTTCATTTCTGCTCCATTATTTTGAATTCAAAAATAATTAAAAAATACACAAGAAAAAAATTAAGTGTTCAATAATTAAAATACTTATTTAATTTTTCTCATATAAAAATAAAAAAAATACATATATTTGCAATTTAATATTAATGGATTAATATGTATGAAAATATCTGATGCTCACTGCGATACTTTGACCGCCTTCCGAAATAATATATTTTTCAGTGAAAATGCTCATTGGAATTTGCTGAAATTTCAATCTGTTGGCGGGTCCCTACAATATTTTGCTCTTTTTACCGAACCCGAGCTTGCAGGTGATACTGCTTTGAGCTTTGCTGTTAATTGTCTCGGTCGTTTGAGAAAGCAACTACCCGACGCAGTCCAGTTGCTCACTAAATCACGCGATTACGACGATAGCAAAGTGAATATTTTGCTCTCTATCGAAGGTGCTGCTCCTATCATTAACGATATAAACAATCTTTATGCTTTCTATTCGCTTGGTGTTCGAGCAATGACTTTGACCTGGAACCATAGGAATTTCCTTGCAGACGGCATTGATGAACCCTTCGGGCTTACTTCCTTCGGCAAAGAAGTTATACTCGAAATGGAAAAGCTCAAAATGATTGTTGATGTCTCTCATTTAAATGTTGCGGGTTTCGATGATGTAGTTAGCACAATTTCTTCTCCTTTTATTGCTTCGCACTCCAACGCACGCTCTGTTTTCGACCATCCAAGAAACCTTTATGATGAGCAAATCCAGGAAATTATCCGTAGAAATGGCTTTATCGGTATTAATCTTTATTCCAATTTTTTGGGCAACGAGCAGGACAACCTGAAAAATAAAATGATTGAACACATCGAGCATATCTTGAAACTGGGTGGCGAAAATGTTTTAGGCTTTGGTGCTGATTTCGATGGTATTACTCATTGTCCTTTCACTGGCGTGGAAAGCTATCCCGAAATTTATAATATGCTCAAAATTGCTCTTTCTGATGATGATTTAGTCGATAAAATTATGTTTAGAAATTTGAAAGATTTTACTCTTAACTATATTCAATAAGATATGAAGCACTATCATTTTGGTGAGATTTCTTCCACTAATGACTACATAGGGCATCTTCTTCAAATTGAAGATGAAGTGGTTGTTACCGCTGAATTCCAAACAAAAGGACGTGGCAGAAACGAAAAGAACTGGTTCGGCGAATATCGTAGTAATCTTTATTATTCTTACGGCAGAAAACATAAAGATGAAGTTAATTACGAAGAACTTGTTTCTTACCAGTTCGTCGGTTGTCTTGCGGTGCTGGAACTTCTTAATGAAATTGCACCAAAAGTCGCTTTTCGCTTGAAATATCCCAACGACGTTTTTGCAAAAACCCACGACGGCTGGAAAAAAATCAGTGGTGTTCTTGTAGAGCATTCATTTTCAGGCGAACGTTGCGATAGCTCAATCATTGGAATAGGTATTAATGTTAATCAAAGAGAATTCCCTATTGCCGAAGGTATCAATCCTACTTCTCTTTCTTTGCTTGGTATAGATACCGAACCTGAAAAATTAATTGAGCCACTTTCAAATAATATTAAAAAGTATCTAAGCTTTTCTTCTGATGTGATTTTTGAAAAATGGTCAGGTAAATTAACTGTTTTCGATAAAATTATCATTGTCAGCAACAAAAGTGGTTTGTGGTTGGCAACAAAACTTTTCCCAAATGGACAATTAGAATTGCAATCAATTGATACTGGTGAAAAAATTATTGTTGATAATTCTGATTCTGTAAGATATGAACTGGATTAAGAAAAAAACACTTGCCGTGGACATTGGGAACAGCAGAATTAAACTGCTCGACGATGATATTTTTTCCGTTTTTGAACTTCATCACGATGACTGGCTGAAAAAAATTGAAAAATACTTGTTCGATAATAATGATTATAAATTTATTGTTGTATCAAGTGTTAATCAAGAAGCTTACTTGTGTTTATCCAAATTATTCAAAGAAAAAGGTGTACAGTTTGCCAATGCAGCCGATATTTTAGAAAAGTCCCGTATAATAAACTTTTCACGTGTTGAAGGTATGGGAATAGATAGACGTCTCGGACTAATTGCCGCTGTTGGTGAATTCGCCCCACCTCTTGTTACTGTGGATTGTGGAACAGCAATTACTATTAATATTTTGATTGAACCGAATATCGCTCTTGGTGGTGCTATTTTTCCTGGTCTTCGCACACAAACAAAAGCTTTGCAACAATTCACTTCTTTGCTTCCCCTTGTTGAGCCTGTTAAGCCAGCCTCAATTTATGGAACAAATACGATTGAAGCTATTCAGATTGGTGTGTTCAGCTCAGTCATCGGTGGCATAAAGGAAGTGGTAACAAGCCTTTCTCGCAAGAAACTTAAGCGGCAAAAACCAAAAGTAATTGTTACTGGTGGAGATGGAGCACTTGTTGCCGAAAATTTAAGTGGTTTCGACGTTCACTACGAACCCAACCTTGTTTTGAAAGGTCTTCAAAAATTAGCAAAATCAGTTAATATTTTGTAATTTTTTGTTAAATTTGATTGTTTTTATTAATATCCTGAGAGGAATTTACTATGAAAAAATCATTAATTTTATTGGTAGCAATGGTTTTTGCTCTTTTTTCTTGCAAACAAGCAGAAAAACCAGCCGACGAAATTCAAAAATTAACTCTTGAACAAGTATTATCTGATAATTTCGAATACAAAGGCGGGCAGGTTGAACTTGAAGGTTTGGTTTTGCACGTTTGTGCTCACAGCGGCAAGAAAATGTTTATTGGAAATCCCGATAATCCCGAACAAAAAATTCAGATTTTCACAAGCGATAATATCTCCTCTTTCCCAAAAGATTTAGAAGGCGTTAAAGTATCTGTCGTGGGAACCCTTGAAGAAGAAAAATTAGATATGGAGTATGCAAATAAATTAGAAGAAGAAATCAAAGCTGAGGAAAAAGAAAGCTCCGACCATTCCTGCGAATTCGAAGAAAGTATGAAAAAAGTCGAAAACTTAAAACAAAGAATACAAAATAGCCCAAAAGGGTACATCTCTAAATACACTATGAAAGCTACTTCTTTCAAAAAATTATAATTGTTTTTTCAATTTGCTGAGTTGTCTAAGTAGTGTCTATTTTTAACCTTCGGAAAGTTTCTAAACTTCCGAAGGTTTTACTAAAATTATCACAAAGTGCTTGAAAAACGTTGTAGAACAAGATTTATGCAAATTATGTGGTGTCTCAAAATTTTGAACCATATGATAAATAGCTTTGATAATATTTATTGCAATTAAACCTTTTGAGACATATCAATAATTCACGAACTTTTAGACATCAAATTTATATGTTCAACTAACCACATTCAATTATGAATTTATACAAACTTAATCGCACCCTTCACCGTGATTTGGGGTATTTTTTTATCGGTATGACACTTATTTATGCAATTTCCGGGATTGCTATAAATCATATTAAAGATTGGAACCCCAATTATATTATCAGAAAAGAAGCATTTCAGTTAAATGAGATACTTTCCCATAATCAAATCGACCAACAAAAAGTTTCCGAAATATTACGCTCTATCAATGTTGATTCATACAAAAGCCACTATTTCCCCAAGAGCAATATTTTGAAAATCTTTATTGATGGCGGAAGTGTTACTTGCGAGCTAAATACTGGTTATTGCGAAATCGAAACAATTAAACGGCGTCCATTATTTTACCATCTGAACAAAATGCACTATAATCCTGGAATAATCTGGACTTATTTCTCTGACTTTTACTGCGTTGCACTTGCTTTTCTTGCTATTTCCGGGCTTTTCATCATCAAAGGCAAAAACGGATTGAAATGGAGAGGTGCTATTCTTGGAATTATTGGAGTAATCATTCCTATACTCATTTTATTACTTTACCTGTAAAATATTTGTTGTTTTTTAATTATTTTTTGACTATTATAAATAAAAATTCTTGCACCATTATAAGAAACGGAGGCGAAATGAATACCGAAGCAAGCACTCAAAACCCCTCGATTACTTACTTTTCAATCGAGGCTGCTTTAAAAGACCCCCTTAATGTTACTCGCTTAGACTTACATTTCAAAGATTTAAACAAATTTCCCGAACAAATTTTCGAATTCCCCAACCTGGAAGACTTAATACTTTGGAACAATCAAATAGAAGAGATACCAGACGAAATCTCAAAACTAAAATCTCTCAAAAAATTAGATTTGAGCGGAAACAAAATCAAAAGTGTTCCTAAATCTATCGCTGAACTACAAAATCTCAATGTGCTTGTCCTCAGCTGGAACGAACTCGAAAAATTACCCGATAGCATCGGTGAATTAGTTAACTTAAAGCGTTTAGGCTTGAACAATAACAAAATTATACGTCTTCCCGATAGCATTGGTAATCTGAAAAATTTACAGGAACTTGTTCTTAGCGAAAATGAAATTTCCGAGCTTCCTGAAAGCATCGGACAATTAGAAAATTTAGTGAAACTTCGCGCTCCTGGCAATTTCCTGGCAAAACTGCCCGGTTCTATTTGCAACTTGAAAAAATTAGAAAAACTCGAAGTTCACGAGAATAATTTAGCCGAACTTCCAGAAAATTTCGGCGAACTTGAAAATTTGCAAAAATTCCGTGCATATAAAAACCTACTGACCAATTTGCCTTCATCCATCTGCAAATTAACAAAACTGAGAAAGCTCTTCCTTTACGAAAACGAACTTCAAGAATTGCCAGAAAATTTCGGGAATTTAGTCGAACTTCAAGAACTCGATTTAAGCTTCAACGAGCTTTCTTCTCTACCGCAGAGCATATCATACTGCAAAAATTTGAAGAATGTTGTTCTAACAAAAAACAATTTTAGCGATGATGAGAAACGTAAGATTAATGAAATGCTCAGAGGCGTTAGCATAATTTGGTCATAAATCTATTTTAAATAAATAATAAATGAAAAGAGGCTGCCATTTATGTACGACAGCCTCTTTTTGTTTTAAAACTCAAAATCTTGCTACTTTTTCTTTCCTTTGTTTTGACCCATTCGAGCAATTTTTTCAGCTTCGGGGAATAGAGTTTTTGCAACTTGGAGTTGTCTATCGATATCGCTAAATACCAGAGCTTGCTTGGAACGGTCAAAAATAATATTTGCAAGTAGTGCTTTTATTACTGTTTTTATGTATTCTTTATCAGTTTCGAAATCTTTTTCATCCCAGGTGATTTCCTTGCTTTCAACAAACTTTCTGAAAGCTTTTAAATCATCATTAGATACACTGAATTCCTTGTAGAAAGCACTAAAATTATTCTCGTATTTTGCTCTAAGTTCTTTTCCACTATTGTAACGAGTGTTTATAAACTCATTATAAAGATTTTTACTGCGAATTTGTGCCGATAATTTAGTAATGGTATCGCTCTTAACAATGTAGTCAGGTGTAATTCCACCGCCACCCAAAACAGTTCTACCAGCACGCGTCTTGAATAATGGAATGGAGTCAAGTTCAATTTTGTCTTTTCCTTTTTCTGCCTTCATTTTTTCAATCGTATGGTCGAGATTTAATCCTTCTTCAAGTTCAAAACGTTCCATAAAACGCTTGAAATATTTATCTTTATCTTTATATGGTCTTTGAATTGAGCGACCAGAAGGAGTATAGTATCTTGCAATTGTTAATCTGAAAGCCGAGCCATCTTGCAAAGGATACTGCCTTTGAACAAGCCCCTTGCCGAACGAGGTTGTCCCGACAATCAGCCCACGGTCTAAATCTTGAATTGCACCTGAGACAATTTCGCTCGCAGAGGCAGAACCATAGTCAATTAACACTATAAGTGGTATATCTTCCAGCTGATTGCCGCGACGTGAACGATACACTTCGTTGGCATCTTCCATTCGTCCAAGCGTGTAGACGATTGTATCGCCCTGCCCGGGAAGAAATTCATCAGCCATTAAAAATGCCTGGTTCAGGTATCCACCAGGATTACCACGCAAATCTAAGATAAGTCTTTTCATTCCTTGATTGCGTAATTCATTAGCTGCATTGAGCAATTCTTCGTGAGTTGTAGCAGAAAAACGGTTAATTGAAATTACTCCAATATCAGTTCCTTCCAAAATATATGATGCAGTAACGCTATGTAGAGGAATTTTATCCCTGATAATGGTGAAATTCATAGTTCCTTTCTGTCCAGGACGATAGATTTCTAATTCGACTTTTGTGCCTTTGGGACCACGCAATTTTTTGGGCACGTCCTCTTGTCGCATTCCAATTGCAGATACACCATCGATCTTTACAATTTTATCGCCTGCGAGAATTCCAACTGCTTCGCTCGGACCGCCCGCAATAGGTGAAATAACAGTAATTGTATCGCTAATTATATCAAACTGAACCCCAATTCCTTCGAAAGAACCACGCATATCTTCATCAACACGCTGCATTTCTTCGGCGTTGATGTAAGTAGAGTGCGGGTCAAGGTCGCTAAGCATTCCCTTGATTGCGGATTCAGTTAGTGTGCTTGCAGAAACTTCGTCGACATAATTTTTAAAAGCTGTATTAAATACAACCTTGTATTTTTCAAGCTGGTCGAAAATGTTGTCGCCTGAAATCAAAGGACTTAAGAACACACCAGCAACTATTCCTAATCCAAGAAGTGATAGGTAAAGTGAGATTTTTCTATACATTATTATTCCCTACTGTAAAACTTAATAATCAAATATAGCAATTTTAAAAATATTATTTACGTATAAACGTAAAAAATATAAATTAAGTTTCTTTCAAAATTGATTTTTTCCCTTTGTTTTGATTTAAATAATTTTTTTTGTTTGTTCTTTATTGCAAGGTTAATAAAAAAATAAAAAAAGTAAAAAAAATGTTTTGAATTTTCATATTATTTATTAGATTTGTTAAAAGTATTGAAAATATTGAAGTAAATAAATATTTCTAATAGTGCTGAGAAAATCAGGTATTGATTTTATAGATTTTTTTCACATATAGGAGCTTTATATGAAGCATTTATCTATCTTTTGTTTAATCCTTTTACTTTTTGTTGGAGTGGCTGAATATTCAGTTGCTCAAACATCAGCTCCACCTACTTCTTCTTGGGCTGTTACACCTAATCCGGGTGAATATGGGACAATCCTATTTAAGCCCGTTCAGTATGGTGGCGTTTTTATGATTAATGGTCGTCCTATGGCGGCAGGCGATGCTATTGGTGTGTTCTTCTACGATGGAACTGTCCGCAAATGCGGTGGTTACATTGTTTGGCAGGGCACAACCAATGATATGAACTATGCTTTAAACGTGTGGGAAAACGATACTCTTACTCCAAACGTAAAAGAGGGATTTTATCCTGGCGAAACCCTTAATTTTCTGATGTGGGATGCTCAATTGCAAATGGAAGTTCCGGTTGTTAACCTCGTTTGCAATACTAATGGTATTCCTGCTATCAACTACCCATATCTTGGTCCTTGCCAGACAACATATTCAGGCAGTATGTTGTTTATGTACGATGCAATTTATGGTGATGCCCTTGTTCCACCAACTTTGGTTTCGCCAGAAGATCTATCTACAAATGTTGCATTAAATCCAACCTTGTCCTGGGAAACAGTTCCTACTGCTACTGGCTATGTAGTTGAGGTTTCTACTTCGAATACTTTTGCTACAACTGTTTACAGTGGAACTGTAACTAACAATTCTGTTCAACTTTCTGGATTATTAAACAACACAACATATTATTGGCGTGTTAAAGCTCTTCGTGATACTATAGAAACTGAATGGTCAGCTATATGGTCATTTACTACTTTGCCTGGTGTTACTGGATATACAGTTTCAGGATACATTAAATACAAGAATAATGCTCAAACTCCAATGAATAACTGTACTGTCGTCTTGAAAGATGCTCAGGGTCAAACTGTTGGAACAACAACTACAAATACTCAGGGCTTCTACGAATTCACTAACGTTGCTGATGGCAACTACACATTGCAAATTTCTACTACTAAAGCTTGGGGTGGGCTAGCTAATATTGACGTCCTTAGAACAAGACAACATTTAGCTGGTGTCCAAGGAACGATTACTCCATTAATAGGCGTTAGATTGTTAGCAGCAGATGTGCATATTCTTGGTGTAGTTAATGCAGTTGACGTTTTGCAAATGAGACGCAGATTAGCACAACAAACTTACAGCTGGACTGCTCCAAATTATGTCTTCTATCCTACAAGTGTAACAGTGAACGGAGCTAATTCAACTTTAAATATTGAGTCTTTGTGTTCCGGTGATGTTGATGGTAGCTTTACTCCGCCATCAAATTAATGTTTTTAATTTTACTGTGTAGTTTTGGTTCAAAAATAATGTTTAACAATATTAAAGTAATATTATGAAAAAAATTTTTTATATAGCTGCCTTCATCTTTCTCTCATTTAACTTGTTTGCTCAAAGTAATACAATAACATTAGAATTGGGTACAGTAACAGCAACGCCGGGTCAGTTAGTATCAGTAC
>JAKIZO010000002.1:16973-106708 GCA_022707965.1 Bacteroidota bacterium | reverse complement strand
TTGTAACTCAATGCTTGCTGCTATATTTTAATCAGCGGAACGGTGAAATAAAACGTTGTGCCTTCGCCTTCGGTGCTTTCCAGCCAGAGCGTCCCGCCGTTTTTCTCGACAAATTCTTTGCACAGGATAAGCCCCAGACCACTGCTTGGTTCGTCTTCTGTTCCTTTGCGTGAAGTTTTAACACCAATCTCGAAAAGTTTGTCAATTAAGTCCCTGGGAATGCCAATTCCATTGTCCTTGACAGAGACAACAGCCATATCGCCGTCAGCTTCCGCTTTTACCTGGATTGAACCTCGACGCGGTGTGAATTTAGAAGCGTTCGAAAGCAGGTTTCGCAGGACAGTGTCCAGCATCGGTCTATCGGCATAAACGAAAATATCCTCAGGCACATCTATGATTAGTTCCTGCTCTTTTTGTTCAATTGGAGCTTTTAGCATATATGCACAGGCAGAGACAACCTCTTTCAAGTAAAGTTCCTCGGGCTTGAAGTTTATCACACCGCGTTTCAGACGCGACCAGGAAAGCAGGTTTTCGAGCAGTTTGAATAAGTTCTCAGCAGAAGAATTTAAATCACTTGCATATTGCCTGAATTCCGACATTTTAATTTTGTGGAACTGCTCGGAAAGAATTTTAGTAATGGACAAAAACGAATTGAACGGCGAACGCAAATCGTGAGAGATAATAGAAAAGAATTTGTCTTTTTCGCTGTTGGCTTTTTTGAGTTCCTCGTTTGTTCGAATAAGATCTTGTTCTGCACGTTTGCGTTCGGTTATTTCGCGAGCAATAGCAATAATGCAGTCTTTGCCGAAATAGTTGCCTTTGTTTATAGAAATATCTTTTGGGAAAATTTCGCCGTTTTTGCGAATTCCCCAGAATTCAATGTGTTTTGGAATGCCCGTGGTTAGCACTTCAAATCCAATTTTCTGAATAAGTTCTAAATCATTCATTCCGGGGGCAGAGACCTCGAAAAAGTTTTTGCCAATAAGTTCTTCGCGAGTATATCCATACATTTTTTCGGCACCAACATTGACATCGACAAAATTTCCGTTCTCATCAATAACGTAGATAGCCTCCGAAACAGAATTATAAATACTCAAATAAGTATTTTTTGTGTCTTGAAGAAGTTTTTCGGCTTGCTTGCGTTCAGTGATGTCGCGAGCAATAGCAATAATGCAGTCTTTGCCAAAGAATTTGCCTTTGTTCAAGGAGACATCTTTTGGGAAAAATTCGCCATTTTTTCTGACGCCCCAGAATTCGAAACTTCGAGAGACGCCATCTTTTTTCACCTGCTCGAATATTCGCCAAACCTCTTCTAAATTGTTCTTTCCTGGTGCAGATACATCTGCTGGTGTTTTTCCTATAAGTTCACCTCGGGAATATCCATACATCAATTGAGCACCCAGATTTACTTCAATAAATCTTCCATCTTCGTCTTGTATGTATATAGCTTCTGCGACTGAATTGAAAATACTTTCGTAAGTTTCTTTTGCCATCAGGATCTGCTGCTCGATTCGCTTGCGTTCGGTGATGTCAGCAATGAAACCTTCGAGGGCTTCGAGTTCACCATTTTCATTGAAAACACCCTGACCTTGCTCCCAAACCCATTTTGTGGTTCCATCTTTGCAAGTAATTTTGTATTCAAGCTTCATTTTTTCCTTTCGGCTAAGCTTATCCTGCCAGGCTTCCCAAATCCAATCTCTATCATCTGGATTAATTAAATCATTGAAGCTAATTACATTATTATTCAGCAGTTCTTCTGGTTTATATCCACACAATTCCTCGCAACCATCGCTTACAAATACCATTGTCCAGTTTCTATCGTTTTTGCAGCGGTATACCATTCCGGGAAGGTTGTTCATAAGTGTATACAGTCGGCGTTGGTTTTCCCGAAGTTCCTCTTCTATTCGCTTGCGTTCAGTAACGTCTCTCATAAAGCCAATAGTAGTGGGCTTCCCGTCCCATTCAACAAGCGAAGTGTTTATCTCTACGTATCTTATTTCGCCCGTATTACGTACAATTCTGAACTCGTAAGTTTCTTTTTCTGGAATAAGTCCTTGCAAACGTTTAAAATGGCGTTCCAATACCATTTGCCTGTTGTCGGGATGTATGTATTCAATAAACGGGGTGTTTAAAACTCGTTCCATAGAATAACCCAGAAAATCAAAGACCTTCGGGTTTGCCATAATAATTTTGCCATCACGAGCAAGAAATATCAGTTCGCTTACGTTTTCAATTACAAGGCGGTATTGCTGTTCGCTTTTGCGAAGTGATTGCTCTAATCGCTTACGTTCGGTAATATCAAGCATCGAGACAACACTGCGTTTAGTATTTGGAATAACATTAGCAAAAAGCAATACGTCTCGGATGTCACCTTTTTTGTTAATTAATTTTACATCGTATTTATTAGGTGCCATTTTGGGGTCAATTCGGCGAAGCGAGTGATATTTAAGCATAATATCGAGAGATTCTTTTGCAACGTAGTTCATCCATTTAGTGCCAACAAGTTCTTCGGGATTATATCCTGTATCGTGAAGGCATTGCGCATTTGCTTCAAGAATTGTTCCGTCCTCGTCAACAACCATTGTGGCTGTCCCGGTAGCTTCGAACACAGACCTAAACATTGCAAGACTACTTTGGACTAATTTTTCTGCTTCTTTGCGTTCTGTGATATCACGAATTGTAACAAATGTCCCCAAAAATGAAGCAGTTTGATACGCAACGCCATTGAGCTCACCGTAAAAAAGAGAGCCATCTTTGCGTTTCATTTGCAATTCGAGATTTTTCGTCCTTCCAAGTAATTCCAGAGCAGCGCGGAACTCACCAAGTGCAATAGGAATAGATGAAGCGTCAAGGAAATTGGTGAATTTTTTGCCAATCATTTCTTGTGGAAGATAGCCAAAGATAGTGCGGCAAGCAGGGGAAACGTAAGTAATAACGCCCTGGTTATCAGTAATTGCAATAAGGTCGGTCGAGTTTTCAGCAATAGAGCGGAATTTCTCCTCGCTTTCTTTGATTTGCTCTTCTGCTTTTTTTCTGTCGGTAATGTCGCGAACAGTTGCCTGGAAAGAAATCAAATTTCCTTTTTCGTCGAAGTTTCTGGTGATTAGCTGCTCAACCCATATAATTGAGCCATCTTTTTTTCGCCATCTTTCCTCAATTTTTGATGGCAAGAACTGACTTTTAACTACTGATGTAAAATACTTGATGTTTTCTTCGTCAGCAACTAACTTAAGATAGAAATTCGGCTCATTATATATTTCTTCAATTTCGTAACCTGTAAATGATTTGCAGGAAGGCGATATATATTCAAAATGAGGTTCGGGATATAAATTATACACATAAATTAAATCCGTTGAATTCTCAGTGATTAATTTATATTTCTTTTCGCTTTCTTCTAAAACAAGATTAATTTGTTGATATTCCCGGAAAAATATTATCTGCCGAAGCATTATTAAAGTAATAATTGCTAATATAGAAATGCCTATTATTTCAGAATTTAAAAAAGTATCATTTCGCATTACATAGTAGAAAGAATAAATTGCAGCAATAAGAAAAATATACGGACTGTATGCCATCCAGTGAATGTTTTCAGCAGCAATTTCGTCAGAAGTGTCTTTTTGCGTGTTTTCTATATATGAAGCAGCAGCAAGAGCGCAAAAGAGATAGGCAATGAAATAAGTAATATCTGAAATATGCCCCGTGTAGTATAAATTATCAGCATTCAGAAATGAGTAAATAGTGTCGGCAATAATAAATACAAACAGTCCCATTGCAAGAAAAAGAATGGTTTGTATGTCTGATTTTCTCACCTTGCTAAAAAGAATATATATTATAGCCCATAGAACAAGAAAATCGCCCGCAGGATAAAATATTGATAAGACTTTTTCCAGTAAGCTCTCGTTATTGTTCAATATCGGACCGAACAAAAACTCAGTAAAAATCAACAAAGAGGATAATAGAACCACCATCATTTCAAGAAATACTATGTATTTTCGTTCTTTGCTGTGCTTGCCCGTTGGGAAAAGAAACATTGCAATAAGTATCAGCGGGTAGAACGCTAAATAAAATGGGTCTGCTATGGATGGGAACGGCGTTTCGTGCGATACAATTTCAAGATAGTTATAAATCGCTTCGCCTGCTAAATTAAAAATAAAAGCAAATACAAGCAGCAGCCAGAACCTGTAATACTCAGGTCTTGCCGTTGATGATTTCATTGCTATCATTATCATAAAAATAGCAAACAAATTGCCGCCTATTGTAGCAATATTGGAAGCAATTATTCTTGCAATTGTACTTGTTGAAAATTGCAACAAAAATAGTTCAATCATTGTTGCTATTACAAGCAACAAACCTACGTTTTGAACTGATATCTTTTTTATTAACCTATCCATAGCTTAATTGCCAGAAATTAGTTATAATAAGAAATTTTGAGAACTATGTAGTTCTTCTTTGTGTGCGGATTATATATTTCGTCCAATCCAAATTGCATAGCAAAGCTTTCAGTGAAACTGACTTCTCGGGAAACCGAAATTCCCGTGTTGATTAGTTCAAATTTATCTGTGTTCACACCATAATATAGACTGTTTCCTTTCGCTGCACCCGCAAAAGCATTGAAGGACAGGGTGAGCAGTTCAAAAGGATAGCTCGCCTCAATATACAGTGAATTATCGTTCGGAAGGTCGTTGAGTATGTTATTCGCAAGCAAAAGTTTTAATGGGAAATCCTCTGTTGGCACATACGAAAATGCTGCTTCGACGGTGTGCGAACCTTCGCCATTGTCCTTGAAATTAAAGAACTTTTGCTTTTGGTAGGGATAATAATAATCCACGAGCGAAACGCCAAACTCGCCAAAATTTGTTGCAATATTATAAGATAGAGTGAAGTCAGTTTCAATATAGTTCTTTTTAAGTCCGAATGAAGACCAGATATTGAAGCTAACTGTTCCCGCACTTTCAGTTGAATAACTGAAATTGACGCTCGGTTGAAACTGAGGGTTGTTCTTACCTGCAAGCTCACCACCACGCCAGATGTAGCGACTTATTAAATCAGCACCATAAGTAAATTCAAAACCTGTTGCATTTTCTTCTTCCTGTGCTTTAATATTTTGTGAAGAAAAAATTATAGCAAATGCAATCAAACCCAAAAAAGTGAATTTGTAAAATAGTTTCATATTTTCCCCCAATTATTAAAAATACAACGAAAAAACATTTGAATTGTTTAACATCTCCGAAAATTGTCTTTGAAAATATGAAAAAAACATAATAAATAAAATTAATTTTTATTTAAATATTGCGGATTAAACGTAGGAAGGTTCTACAATGGGTAGCTCAGACATTCCTGTCTGTGCAATGCAAATCGCCATAACCTTCGGAAGGTTCTTAGCGTTGAAATCCGTGAATAGCCCAATTTATTATATTTATTTAAACATTTTGTGTCCCACAGACAAGAATGTCTATGCTACCACTGATAAAAAAAACCTTCCGAAGCTTGTGTGCTTCGGAAGGTCGGGAAGATACTTTCGGGATAGCCTTCGCTGGTTGTGAATTTTTGATAAAGTCAATTATTATCTTTTAACGAACATTTCTCTGTAAGTTAAGCCATTTTCGGTGGTAATGACAAGATAGTAAGTAGAAACAGGCAGTCGGGTAATGTCGAGCGAATATGCATTGCCCAAATTTGCCGCTTCGGAATATACTAATTGCCCAAGGCAATCGAAAATCTGAATTGTGCAGTGCCCTAATTCAGATTGGGAAGTAATGTTCAGGTAGTCAGAAGCAGGATTTGGTGCAAAATTTAGCGACGAAGCAAAATATCCATTCGGAACGCCAACCGAGCCACTTCTCAATGCTATTGCAAACCCCATTCCAGGAGCAACCATCACCCAATCAGAATACAGATTTATTCTTTGAGGAGTATTGGTGTCTTCGTTGTTGCCAAGTCCGAGTTGTCCATAGTCGTTTAGACCCCAAGCCCAGAGTGAACCATCTTTCTTAATTGCAAACGAGAAATAATCGCCCGCAAAAACTTTTGCCCAATTAGTATCGTTGCCAATTTTTGTTGGAACAAGGCGGTCTTCGTCGTCACCTGTGCCTAATTGCCCGAAGTGATTATACCCCCAAGCCCATAGCGTCCCATCTTTATTGACAGCAAGGCTGTGGTATGCACCTGCCGATATCGATACCCATTCATCGTTGCTAAGCAAACGCGGTGCTGCGACCGGTTCAGCCGTCCCAATTCCGAGCTCACCATAGGAATTTCCGCCCCACACCCAAATTGAACCATCTGTCTTCAAACCCAGGACGTGGTAATCGCCCGTTGCAATCGTCTGCCAATCGGTGGCATTGCCAACCTGAGTTGGAACGTTTCTATTGGTTTTGTCTGCTAATCCAAGTTGATAGGAACCATTATCGCCCCAAGCCCAGAGTGTGCCGTTTTCCTTGATAGCAAAGGAATAATTTCTTCCTGCAAAGACTTCTACCCAATCCATATCAAAACCAATAGCATAAGGCAGCTTGCGCATGTTTTTTCCGCCATCACCCAATTGCCCATTGTCATTCAGCCCCCAAGCCCATAGTGTCTTGTTTGTGCGAATACCCAGAGTATGATAATCTCTTGAAGAAACAGTAACCCAGTTCGTTGCACCTGAAAGCTTGGTTGGAACAATATACGGGTCGGTATTCCCTAAACCCAATTGCCCATACCAATTCAATCCCCAAGCCCATAGCGAACCGTCGCTTTTAATACCAAGTGCATAATTTTTGCCCGCTACCAGCTTTGTCCAGCTGTAATCATAGTCCGCTTGCAATGGGAAATTTGATTGGTTAACACCAATTTGACCGCACTGCTTGTCGGCATTGTTTCCCCAGCCGTAAAATATTCCTGCATACGAATTAATTACCGAAATTGACGCAATAAGTGAAATAACAAATGAAAGTAATAATAACCTTTTCATCTTTACTCCTGATGATTTATGAATTGAGTTATTTTATATAAACACAGTTACTTGTAATAAGTTACTGAATATTGTTCACAATTTCGCGATAAACTTTTAAAGCATCGGGGAAAGGCGAAAGGGCACGCTCCAACACACCTTGCGTCATCGAAATAGCAACGCCATAGTTAGTAATCGGCACTCCCGCTTCTTTTGCTTTCATAATACGCACAATTTTTTCGTTGCGGGTGAGCATACAGCTTCCGCAATGAATGATTAATTTGTATTCTTTGAGATTTTCCGGGAAATCGCGTCCCGCAACTATAGTAATATCGGGGTCGAACCCAAGATAATTTTTAAGCCAGCGAGGGATTTTAATCCGTCCGATATCATCAATAGTCGGGTGGTGGGTGCAAGCTTCGGCAATCAGGATTTTGTCGCCGGGCTTAATATGCTTGATTGATGCGGCGCCGCGCACTTCTTCGAGCAAATCGCCCTTGAAACGGGAAAAGAGTATTGAGAAGGTCGTTGTTTTGATGTGTGGCGGTGTGTCTGCCATCATTTTGTGCACAACCTGCGAATCGCAAACGACAAGGTCAGGGTCCCGCTTCAAAGTAGCGAGCGAAAGCGGATACTCACTTTCTTTCACAACAAGGCAAATTCCGCTTGCGTCCAAAATATCGCGAATTGCCTGAACCTGCGGCAGAATCAGCCTTCCCTTCGGTGCTTGCAAATCAATCGGAACAATCAGCACGCAAAGCCCTTGCTGAGGAATTAAGTCGCCAATCAGCGGCGGCGGTGTGATGAAATCATCAGGTAGCTTCTCGACAATTGCGTGCTTAATCTCGGTAATGTATTTGTCGCGATTTGCTAAATCAACAGAAGAAACAGCAACATAAGTTGATTTATAGTTCTGCAATTTTTCCAATACATCACTCGAAATAGGTGTTTTGTCCGTTTTATTGACAATTACAATATATGGCAATTTTCTTTTATGGACGAAATCGATTAATTCTTCTTCGTAATGAGTGAAGTTATTGGGTTCGATAACAATCAGAACGACATCGGAGCGGTCCAGTGCGCGTTTGGTTCGTTCAATCCGCTGTTCCGAAAGAAGTGAGACATCGTCTATTCCCGCAGTATCGAGCAAATTAACCGGTCCGATCGGCAGCAATTCCATCGATTTTTCTACAACGTCGGTGGTTGTCCCGGGAACAGATGAAGTAATTGCTACATCTTGATTTGCGAGCATATTCAGAACGCTCGATTTTCCGACGTTTGTTCGTCCAAAAATTCCTATGTGAAGGCGTAGAGCCTTTGGTGCTGTTTGCATTTTACTACCTTGCTAAAACAACAAATTGTGTTCTACGGTTCCTGGCGCGTCCTTCTTCTGTTGCATTCGATGCAACCGGCTTGGCAAATCCAAACCCACGATAACGCAAGCGGCTTGGTTCCACCCCACGAGCAACAATTGCATCGTAGACCGCTTTTGCTCTATTCTCGGAAAGCTGCAAATTGTATTCCTGAGTGCCGATGTTATCGGTGTGCCCCTGTATTTCGAGACGCAAACGCGGACGCGTTAGCATTGCGTCGACAATTTCTTCTATTATCGGAATTGCGTCTTCCTTTAAATCCCATTTGTTGAAATCAAACAAAATTGGGCGGACAAATTCGTCGCCAACGTCCTTCCACAAGTCCGAAGTATCGTATTCGCCCATTGCTATCAGGCTATCGGCACGGTTCGGCAAATTCAGGTAGCTGAAAACAGTGTGCCAGCCCCAGTATTTCGGTGGCTTGTAAGTAATCAGGTAATAATATCGAAGGCTATTGTAAATATCACGGAAAACATTTATCATTTGCTCGCGGGAATAAACTTTGTAGAATTTGCCGCCTGTGTAGCTTGCAAGCATCTTCATTTCTTCATCTTTTGTGTAGCCAAAAGCAACGCAAAATATATTAACGTTGCTTTCTTTTGCGGCTTTGATAATTTCGCCAACCTCACGCTTCGAGTAGTTTTCGTCGCCATCGGTGAACAAAACGAGCACGCGCGGGGTTGTTGGGTCGGTGCCTTCGAAAAGCTCTATTCCTTTGTAAACTGCTTCGCGTATCCCGCTAAACAAGCCAAAACCTTGATTGCGTTTCGCCCGAAATAAATTCAAAATCGTAGATGTATCGCGGCTGAACGGCACTTTTACATCGAAGTCTTTGTTAAATGTAGTTATTGCAATCTGGTCGAACGGGAATTTTAGTTTTACAAAAATTTCTGCGCCCTGATGAATTGCCCCCATTATCGGGTCCATCGAACCGCTGTAATCAACTGTTAGAACTATATTGTATGGTATGGAATCGAGCGCCCCAAATTCGCGGACGTTAAAGTTCGGTATTTCGACATCTCTTGTATTATAGACTTTGCCGAGCGTTTCGCGCATCCGGACAAAGTAATTTTCCTCAGACTTCTTGTATGGCTTTGCCATCTGAGTGATAAACCGCCCGAGCGAATCATAGACACGTGCGTAGAGCTTCACCGTGTCGGGATATTTGTCTATTTCAATTCGGAAAATATCGTAGATAATCTGGTCGGGATTTGCCGAATCGATTGGAATGGTCGAAGTGATATAAATAGGCTTTTGAGCGGTATCGAGCGGGTCGTCTATTGATTTGATGAAATCGAAATCAGTCGGTCGATACGTGCGGCACGCCGAAAGAATGGCAATACAAATAATCAGCAGCAGAAATTTATTTTTCATTTTTCCCCAAAAAGCTTAAATCAAGTAAAAATTGCCGCGGCTAACCCCTGAAAATTTTGGACGCAATATCACGAGCCTTTTGCCTGTGCTCTTCTTTAACGTGAATAGCTACCACCGCCAGAGCGCTTAGCATCATTGCAAGGTCGTCCGAGAAGCCAAGCATTGGAGCAAAGTCCGGTATTGCATCAACAGGAGTGATGAAATATCCGAGCGCACCTAAAATTACTGCTTTTGCCCAGTTCGGAGTTTCACTATCGCGAAACGAAAAGAAAAGTTGAAGCGCTGTTTCAATAATCTTTCGACCGGCTCGCTGCCAGCTCGACTGAATTTTGCTTTCCAGCTTTTCCTGACTGAGCTCTAATTGATTTACTTCGTGATTTTCCATACCAAACTCAATTTATAATATTTTCAAGACTGTTAATTTTCCAAAATATTGCTAATTGGCGTTTTCTTCGAACTTTGCCTTGCAGTGTGGGCAATGCAGGTATTTTTCGAAGCCCGAAGCTACTTTCTTATAACGAACTTCTAAATAATAATTGCCGCACTCGGGGCATTCTTTTGCCACAGGTTCGTAATTTGTGATAAAATTGCATTTTGGATAAGTCGAGCAACCCCAGAACTTTTTCTTTGATTTAGGGCTGTATTTTTCGACAAGTTGCCCTTGCTTGCAAGCCGGACAAATAACGCTCGAACTTATTGGCTTGGTTCCGTCGCATTTCGGATAATTCGAGCAACCGTAGAAATTCCCATATTTGCCTTTGCGAATTACCATCGGACTGCCGCATTTGTCGCAGCTAACACCTTCGGCAATTTCGGGCTTTGTCTCTTTCTTCAAGGACTTGGTGAAGGTGCACTCGGGATAGCGAGTGCAAGCAAGGAAACGCCCGCGTCGGCTAACCTTTATCACCATCGGGGCACCGCACTCATCGCAATGAACATCTGTTGTGTTTTGTTCTGCTTGGCTCAGTGCTTTGCTAAATGGTCCGTAGAAGTCAGTCAGAACTTCTACGTATGTGCTTTTGCCTTCGGCAATTGTGTCGAGTTCTTCTTCCATCTTTGCAGTGAACTCTACATTGAAAATATCGGGGAAATTGCTTACCAGAATTGCATTTACATCTTTGCCCAAATCAGTTGGAATAAACGCTTTGCCGCTTTTTTCGACGTAATTGCGTTCAGTCAAAGTAGAAACAATCTGAGCGTATGTGCTTGGGCGACCAATACCTAACTCATCGAGTTCTTTCACCAGGCTTGCTTCGTTGTATCTTGCAGGTGGTTTGGTGAATGATTGTTTTGCTTGCGCGTCGGCAAGTTCCGCATCTTTATTTTTTGCAATATTTTTCGGTAGCAAAGCATCTTTTTCGTCGTCTTTGTCGGTGTCTTGCGTATCTTGATAGACAGCCATAAATCCATCGAATTTCACAATTGTTCCCGTTGCACGGAATTGGAAGCTGCCGCCTTCGATTGTAACAGAGGTTTGTTCAAGAATTGCCGCTTCCATCTGCGACGCAACAAACCTATTGTAAATCAACAGATAGAGTTTTGCCTGGTCTTTTGTGAGGTGCTTTTCGGCTATTTGCGGGGTAATTTCGACGGAAGTTGGGCGTATAGCTTCGTGAGCATCTTGAACGTTTGCCGATTTCGTCGAGAAATGATTTGGCGACGAAGGCAAATAGTCTTTTCCATAAGTTTTTTCTATAAAATTGCGAACCGATGCGATTGCTTCGGGGCTTGTGCGAACAGAATCAGTACGCATATAGGTAATCAAACCAATTCGCCCTTCGCTGCCGAAATCGACACCTTCGTATAGTTGCTGAGCGATTTGCATTGTTTTCTTGCTTGCAAAACCGAGTTTTCGCGAGGCTTCCTGTTGCAAAGTGCTTGTTGTGAACGGAGCGGAAGGCTTTTTCTTGACCTGCGATGTCTTAATGTCGGAAATTCTATACTTTTCTTGCTTAATTTCAGCAATCAGTTGTTCGGCTTGTTCCTTGTTGCGAACAAAATGAAGTTTAGAGAGTTTTGCCTGTATTTTTTTTGTTTCTTCTTCTGTTTTGCCTTCGGCAGAACCTTCGGGATTTTTTATTGCTTTATTATGAAAAGCAATAAGTTTGGCTTCGAACGGGGTGCTGCCCTCGACAGTGAAGTCGCCTAAAATATTCCAGTATTCAATTTGCTTGAAAGCTTCAATTTCTTGCTCGCGTTCGCAAATCAGCCGCAAGGCGACAGACTGCACTCGTCCCGCAGACAGTGCATTTGTAGTTTTCGAAATCATCGCATTCGAAACAAACGGCGACACCTGAAAACCGATTATTCTATCCAGCACCCGGCGAGCTTGCTGCGAATCAACCATACGCTCGTCTATCGCACGTGGATGCGAAATACCTTTCTCAATGCCCGACTTGGTAATTTCATTGAAAACAATACGCTTAATATTTCTATTGACGGGCTTAATTTCTTCGGCAATGTGCCAGGCAATTGCTTCACCTTCGCGGTCAGGGTCGGTGGCAATCAGCACTTCGGCGGCTTTTTCCGCGGTCGATTTTAATTTACTTATAATTTTCGACTTTCCGGGAATTGTTACATACTTTGGTGCGAAGCCGTTTTTGATATCAACCCCAAGATTGAATTTGCTCAAATCCTTTATATGACCAACTGATGCTTCGACAACATAGTCTTTGCCCAAATACTTATTTATAGTTTTCGATTTGGTAGCCGATTCTACAATTACAAGTTTTTTCTTTGCCATAATTTTTCATCTGAAAATAAAAATAATGATAAATTAAAGAGAATAATATTTTAAATCAAACAAATATAATAAAGTGCATTTAATATAATTAAACATTTTTTAACAGAAAAAGCAAGCAACCTTATGTTTTCCCGCATATTTCTTCGATTTTCGGATATTTCACAATTTTATTTCTAATTCATTTCAAATTTCTACTAACTTCATATTCGCAGTATATTTTTGCGACATCTATTTGTTCAATTATTGAGGAAGAGACTGTGAAAACATTTTTTCAACGCAATTTAATGCTTGTTTTAGCATTCTTCGCATTTATCTTAAATTCCTGCACCGAAGCAAATTCTACGACCGAACCAACAGAGGAAAATTTAATCACAATCTCAATCTTTTCGGACCCACACTTCTACGACAATTCTCTTGGCACAAGCGGCGAAGCATTCGAGCAATATCTTGCATCAGACAGAAAAATGATTGCCGAAAGCGAAGCGATTACTAAGTCTGTTGTCAATATGATTGCCCACGACAATTCTAAAATTGTCATCGTAACGGGCGACCTCACAAAAGATGGCGAACTGAAAAGCCACCAGATGTTTGCATCTTACCTGAAACAGCTCAAAGACAAAGGCAAAAAAGTGTTTGTCCTGCCCGGCAACCACGATGTCGATAACCCTGCATCATATTCTTATCCAGGAGCTGCGCCGGTGAAAGTGCCAAATGTTAGTGCCGAGCAATTTAAAAGCATATATGCTGATTTTGGCTACAAAAATGCTATTGCAATCGACCCCAACGGCTCGCTCACTTACATTGCTGAACCTGTCGATGGGGTGTGGCTGTTTTGCCTTGATGCTTGCCGTTGGAGAGAAAATGCAGGCAAAGCGCACTCAGTTACTGGTGGCATTTTCGGCGAAGCAACCTTCAACTGGATAAAAGAAAAACTTGCAGAAGGCAAGCAAAAGAATAAATTGATGATTGGAGCAATCCACCACAACGTTGTCGAGCATTTCGTTGGGCAGAAGATGCTTTTCAGCGAATATGTTCTCGACAACTGGGAACTGGTCGCCAAAACATTTGCCGAAAACGGGCTAAGCGTGATATTTTCGGGGCATCATCACGCACACGATGCAAGAATTTACCGTTCGGGCAGCAATTTTCTGGTTGATTTGCAAACAAGTTCTACTGTTACTTTTCCTTGTGCAATTCGTCGAGTTACCATAGACAAAAATCGCGTTATGCAGGTTACTTCCGAGAAAATCACAAGCATAAATTACGACACAAAAGGACGTTCTTTTCAGGAATACGCTCAATATCAATTTGCAAACGGGCTTTCTACGATTATTCAATCGTATTTGAAGCAGATGGGACTGCCCGATGAGGCAATTGCGGTGCTTTCGCCAATTGTATTAGAAGCATACAAAGCGTATTCGCACGGCAACGAAGACCAATTCTACACTCAGGAAATTCAGCTGAAAATATCGCAGGCAAAATCTGCGATGGCTTCCAATCCGCAGCTTATGGGGTTGATTATGCTGATGGAAGGAATGTTTCAAGACTTAGAACCCGACGATTATAATTTCACACTTGATTTAAAAACAGGCGAAATCGGCAAGAAACTTGTTGAAGTGGTAAAATAAGATTGGGAAATAGTTTTTCAACGATACAACAAAGGCTGCTTCAATGGCAGCCTTTGTTAATTTGGTAGAACAGACATTCTTGTCTGTTCAAGCCACCTATGGCTGAATGTTTCTGACACACAGACAGGAATGTCTGTGCTACCTTTTTTATAAAAACCTTCGGAAGGTTCCAAACCTTCCGAAGGTTCTCAGCCTGGAAATTACAAGTAAAGCCAAGCGTTGGAGCAGTTAGAATTAGAGGCTTTAGTCGTTCTCAGCCTGGAAATTACAAGTAAAGCCCCGAAGGTTATAAACGCGATTAATAAAGCGCAAATTATTCTACGCAATCGAGCAAAATTTCTGCAATATCGCGAACGGCAACGTTCTCTGTTTCTTTGGCTTTCGTTCCGTCGGTAATCATAGTTGTGCAGAACGGGCAATTAACGGCAATTTGCGAGCAACCCGTTGCTAATAGTTCTTCTGTGCGTTCGATATTTACGCGTTTGCCTTCGGTTTCTTCCATAAACATTTGAGCGCCGCCGGCACCGCAGCAGAACCCACGGTCGCCACTGCGAGCGACTTCACTGATTTCGAAGCCGGCTTTGTTCAGCAATGTTCGTGGTTTGTCGTAGATTTCGTTGTATCTGCCCAAATAGCAAGAGTCGTGGTAAGCAATTTGCTTCGAAGCACCATTTTGCTTCAATTTTAGTTTGCCTTCTTCAATCAAATTAAGCAAAAATTCGGTGTGATGGACAACTTCGTAATTGCCACCAAAATCAGGATATTCATTTTTCAGAGTATTGAAGCAGTGAGGGCAAATAGTAACGATTTTCTTAACGTTGTAGCGGTTCAAAGTTTCAATATTTGCTTTGACAAGCATATCGGCTAAATACTCGTTGCCTGCGCGGCGAGCGACATCGCCGGTGCACTGTTCTTCTGTTCCCAAAATGGCGAAATTTACAACTGCCTTTTGCATAAGAGTGGCAAATGCACGAGAAATTTTAATAGCACGGTCGTCGTAGCTACCCGCACAACCAACCCAGAAAAGAACGTCGAATTCGGGGTGTTCGGCTGCCTGACGAATACCAAGGTCTTCTGCCCAGCGGGCTCTATCGGATTGCGAGAACGCCCAGGGTGTTGCGTTCGTCTCTAAATTGCCGAAAGCATTTTGCAGCAGCGACGGGAAATTGGCTTCCATCATCACAAGCGAGCGGCGCATATCGATAATAGCGGGAACGTGTTCAATCATCACGGGGCATTCCTGCATACAGGCGGCGCAGGTAGTGCATTGCCAGAGTGCCTCCACATCTTCGTATTCGCCGACAAACTTTTTATCCAGAATTGCCTGTTCTTCGGGCGAAATTTCAGCATTTTCTTTTTGCTTTTTCAGCAAAATTGGGGCAGCATCGAAAGTTCTATGGCGAATTTGCATTATAATTTCGCGTGGGTCTAATTTTTTGCCCGTTGTATTGGCAGGGCAAACGCTTGTGCATCGCCCGCAATGGGTGCAGGTGTATCCATCTAACAATTGCTTCCAGGTAAGGTCTTCAATATCGACAACACCGAATTTTTCTACGCCTTCTGCTTCGAAATTTATAGGTTTAAGCTTATTGACAGGGGTGAGTGAACCCAAAAATACGTTCGGAACAGAGGTCAGAACGTGAAGATGCTTCGAGTAGGGCAGATAATTCATAAAAGCAAAGATGAAAAGAATATGCACCCAGAACGCAATTTCGTGAATTGTCGACGCCGATTGCGGCGAAAATAGCGGTGCGATTGCTGCCGAAATCGGGCGGAACGCATTGCTTGCGTCTGTGCTTGTTATGATTGCTGTTGCATTTTCAATTAGTAGCGAACTAACGATAACAAATATCATCATCAAAATAAAGCCTGCTTCGAGCTGCTCACCTTCTACTTGCAGGCGTTTCACTTTCAGCACATATCGGCGTAGCAAAGCCCACACCACAGCAATAATTATCAGAACGCAGAATAAATCGATGAAGAAAGTAATTGCTGAATAAATCGGACCAAGAAAATTGTAAATGTGGTGAATTCCAAAGCCGGTGAAAACAGAATTCGACGCAGCGAAAAGTAAAATAAGAAATCCCCAGAATATCCAGGCGTGAATTGTTCCGCCGCTTGCTTCACGCAATATTTTCGTCTGGAAAATTGCCACTTTCAGCGCAAGCCACAGGCGTTTGGCAATGTTGTCTGTTCTGTTTTCCGCTTGCCCAAGCTTCAAGTAGCTGATGAGGCGAACTACATTTTTAGTGAAAAATCCGAATGCGGCTAAAAAGACAAAAACAAAGATTAAATTTTTTAAACCAAATTCCATAATTCTCACAATTATTTTTTACAAAAACTCAAAAAACAAAAATAAAGCAAATTTAAGTTATTGCAAAATAAAGAATTATTAGGATGGACTAATAAAGTGATTTTTTAATTAAACCTTTTTCAAAATTTGAAGTCAAATGAATGTAATTTGTTTCACAAACACAGAACGGAGAAAAAATGAAATCGAAAACATTGATTATCGCAGCGACAATTCTTTTAGCAGTGATTTTCCCAATGCAAGAGCTGCTTGCTCAACGCGGTGGCTTCGGCGGTCGCGGCAAAGCTGCAAACTGCCCCAATCCCGACGCGCGAAAACAATTCCGCGAGTATTGCCAGAACGAAATGCTTCCAAAATTAGAAGAACTGAAAAAAGAACTCGACAACCGACTGAGCAAAACTGACCTCGATAATCTCAACCAACTTCGCAAACGCGCCGCTGAACTTCGCGAAGAAGCAATGAAAAAGCGCACCGAAAAGCCTCGTCCAAACCGCGAAAAAAAACCAAACTACGAAGAACGCCAGAAGTTTCGCGCCGAAATGGAACAGCACCGCCAGAAAATGCAAGAAATTTTCGATGAAGTCGACAAAATCATCAAAAACAATAACTGGATTTTGCAGGATATTGAACCAAAATTAGAGAAAATCCAGCCCGAACGCCCGAACTTCAAGGACAAAAAGCAACCGCGACCGGACGCACCAAATCCAGACTTCGGTCCTATGCAAGATAGAATGAGACTACACAGAGGATTTGATATTGAGAGATTTATGCTCTGGGACGGCAGCAATTTCATTGAAAAAGCTGAACGCCTTCGTCCCGATGCTAATTTGAACACTGTTACCAACTACCCAAATCCATTTTCCAGCCAGACGACAATTGCAGTGAATTCCGATAAAGAGCAGAACGCCCGCATTAATTTGTCTGATATCAATGGCGAATTTGTTGCTGAAATTTTCAAAGGGAAACTTAACAAAGGCAAAAACGAAATCACTTTTTCGGCAAGCACTGTGAAAAATTTTAAGCCGGGGACATATCTTTATATCGTGTCGCTCGATGATGGCAAAAAATTAGAAGGCAAGATGATATACTCAAAATAATTGAAAATTAAATTAGCACAACGCATAGAACCTTCGGAAGGACGGGAACCTTCCGAAGGTTTTTTTATTCGGTAGCATAGACATTCCTGTCTGTGGTTCCCAATCGAGAGAAATACGTTTATTTCATTTAAGGTTGGTCGAATATTGCAACGCTTATAACCTTCGGAAGGACGGGAACCTTCCGAAGGTTTCCCATTTATCAGCGGTAGCACAGACATTTCTGTCTGTGGTTTCCAATGCAGAGAAATAGGTTTATTTTATTCAAGGTTGGTCGAATATTTCGAGGCATAGAACCTTCCGAAGGTTTCTTCAATCTCCACACCGAATAAAAATTAATCTTTTTCGGCTCATTTTTTTATTTTTGTGTTTTTTGTAATTGTATTATTAATATTTTGTTTGGCTTATGAAATTTAGATTAATTACCGTTTGTTTTCTGTTAATCGCAGTTTTTGCAGGAAGAATAAGTGCGCAGGAAACGCGTCGTTCGTCCGCAAGTTTCGATTTTGATGATAAAGGAATGCAGTTTATCGCCCCCGACACTTCAACAAAAGTAATTATGCGTTTTCGCATTCAAAATTCAATTACGCTCAATACCAAATCGGAAGATGATTTCGATATTGCAAGTTCTGATTTGGGCGTTCGCCGTCTGCGTTTGCGTTTTGGTGGTTTTCTCTACGACCCGCGACTTACTTTCAATTTGCAGCTTTCGTTTGCTCGTGGCGACCTTGACTACGAGGACACGCAATACCCCAATATAATTCGCGATGCGATGGCTTTTTGGGCTTTTTCGAAGAATTTCCAGATAGGAGTTGGGCAAACCAAGCTTCCAGGCAACCGCCAGCGAGTGATTTCTTCGGGCGACTTGCAATTTGCCGAACGCTCAATTGTCAACTCCAAATTCACTCTTGATAGAGACTTCGGCATTCAAACAAATTATTCCAGCTCGATACTGGGTATGCCTTACAACTTGCGGGCAGCTGTCTCCACTGGCGACGGACGCTACGCTCCTAAGATGGAAGGTGCTAATTTCGCTTACACAGGTCGAATTGAACTATTGCCTTTCGGCAAATTCACCGATGGCGGCGACTATTTCGAAGGTGATTTAGTACGCGAAAGCACTCCGAAACTCTCGATTGCGGCGGCTTATTCCGATAATAAAAAATCTACTCGCACTCGCGGTCAACTCGGCAAAAAACTCTACGAACCTCGCGATATGACCGGTGCGTTTGCCGACTTTATATTCAAATACAAGGGTTTTGCTGTTTATGGTGAATATGCTAACCGCCGTTCGAAAGACCCAATTACAAAAGACGCAAACGGGAATATTCAGTATGTTTATGTCGGCGACGGCTATCTTTTGCAAGCGTCCTACCTTTTCCACAACAACATCGAACTCGCCGCCCGATTGGCTATTGTCGAACCGCAAAGCAAAATCTACGGTCTGAAAGATGCCGAATGGAATAGAAATATCACATTAAATTCTACTTATTATTTGCATTCGCATCGCGCTAAATTTCAATTAGAAATCACTCACAACACACTCGAAAATAAGCAAACATCAGCAATTTCGAAAAACTGGCTATTTAGATTTAATACTGAAATTGGTATCTAACCATTAATAAAAAATGAATTTTTTTAAATAATTCACCTCCATTTACGTCAATAATAAAAAAATGGAGGTGTTATTTTTATGGATTCTAAGGAAGTTACAAAAAAACGGCTTGAAGAAATCGAGCAGGAACTCGAATTGCTGAAAAAACAAAAATCCGAACTCGAAGAGCGCTGGAAAGCGGAGAAAAATCTAATTTCCGAAATTAGAGCAATCAAAGTCGAAATCGAGAACGTGAAGCACCAAGCCGAAGAACTCGAACGCAAAGGCGAACTCTCGAAAGTTGCCGAACTTCGTTACGGCAAACTCTACGAGCTTAGCCGCAAGCTCGACGATGCCAACCAGCGACTTAGTCAGTTGCAAAAAGACAAGAAACTTCTCAAAGAAGAAGTTACTTCGGAAGATATTGCTGAGGTAATTTCTAAATCTACGGGCATTCCCGTTCAAAAGATGCTCGAAACTGAAAAGACGAAGCTTGTGAAGATGGAGGAGCGAATTAAGCAGCGTGTCGTCAGCCAGGACGAAGCAATCACAGCAATTGCCAATGCAATACGCCGCTCGCGTTCGGGTCTGGCAGACGCAAATCGCCCAATCGGTTCGTTTATCTTTCTTGGGACAACCGGCGTCGGAAAAACCGAGACAGCACGAGCGCTTGCGGAATTCCTTTTCGACGACGAAAACGCAATGATTAGAATTGATATGAGCGAATATATGGAGAAATTCTCCGTTTCGCGGCTAATTGGCGCTCCGCCGGGCTATGTCGGCTACGAAGAAGGCGGTCAGCTTACCGAAGCTGTTCGCCGCCGCCCGTATTCGGTGATACTGCTCGACGAAATCGAAAAGGCGCACAGCGACGTGTTCAATGTTCTGCTGCAAGTCCTTGATGATGGTCGACTTACCGATAGCAAAGGCAGAACCGTCAATTTTAAAAATACGATTATCATTATGACTTCTAATCTTGGAACGGAAATCATTCAGAGCAAACTAAACGAACTCGAAAGCGGCAACTGCGAAGCAATCATTGCCGAACTGAAAATAAAAATTATCGAATTGCTCAAACGCACACTTCGCCCCGAATTTCTGAACCGAGTTGATGAAATTGTAATGTTCAATCCGCTCACAAAAGAGGATATAAGGGAAATTGCAAAACTTCAACTAAAATCGCTATTCGACAAGCTTAGCAAAAATGGCATCAACGCTGAAATTACAGATGCGGCAATAGACTGGCTGGCAACTCTTGGCTACGACATTCAGTATGGTGCTCGTCCGCTGAAACGTGCAATACAGAAGCATCTTACCGACCCACTCGCAGTGAAATTGCTTTCGGGCGAATTTTCTGCGGGCGACACACTTATCATCGATTGCACAAGCGACGGCAAATTCCTTTTTAATAAGAAGTAGCTGTTTCGACGCAACACGTTTATTAAAAAAACCTTCGGAAGGTTATGGCGATGTGAATTTCACAGACAGGAATGTCTATGCTACCAATATGGAAATGTTCCAAAGGTTCTATGTAGAGGCAATTCAAGAATTGCCCCTACAATCTATCATAAGCAATGTCGCTTTTTATTTGGTCGGCGGTTTCTTTGCTTAGCAGTAGTTCGATGATTTTCAGAGCGAAATCTATGCTTGTGCCCGCACCGCGACTTGTAATGAAACGTTCATACACTACAACCGCAGCATCTGAATAATCATACTCGACCAGCATTTCGCGAACTGATGGGTGTGCCGCAACGGGCGAGCCCTTAGGCAAAATCTTGTGTTGCGTGAGAATAGTCGGTGCGGCGCAAATTGCTCCAATCCAGCCGCCACGCTCGTAGTGCTTGCGAAGTAGCTTTTCGAGTTTATCGTTGTTGAGCAAATTCAAAGTGCCGGTGCGACCGCCCGGAAGAATGATTATATCGAATTCGACGTCGCTATTGAGTTGCTCGATAAGCAGGTCAGGAATAATTTTCACACCGCGCGAGCAAGTGATAATCTCGTTTTCGCCTGCAATTTTTACGTTGAAGTTTGCCCGGCGCAATAAATCAGCCGGAGCGATTGCTTCAATTTCCTCTGTTCCTTGCGCTACGGCAATTAGTGCTGTTCTGCTCATATCCCTAAATCAAAAAATATTACAATACTCAGATATATAAAATAAGACGGAGAAACAAACAAAATACTGTCGAACCTATCGAGTGCGCCGCCGTGCCCGGGCAATAGGTTCGAGCTATCTTTTACGCCGGCGTCGCGTTTCAGCATTGATTCAGCCAAATCGCCATATTGTCCCAACACCCCGACTATTGAACCGCCTACAATAAAATGCACTACCGGTATTTCAGCCAAAAACAATTCTCCTAGTCCGACAAACGCCAATATTGCAAACACAAATCCAGCAATTGCTCCTTCGATTGTTTTTTTCGGGCTAATGCGCTCGAAAAGTTTGTGCTTGCCAATCGCTCTGCCAATGAAATATGCGGCACTATCGCACACCCAAATTGACCCAAGCATTGTGATAATCAAAAAAGCCCACCGTTCAGGTGCAATTTTAAGCAACTGCGTAAGTAGTGCAAAATTCTGACCAAGCGCAAAGGATTTTACGTGAATATCAAACAAATACAGGAAATAATTAAACTCCCGCATTATATAGAACGTTATAAAAAATATCGAAATATACGATATCCCAAGAACAGTAACACCGACGTTTGCTATTTTGTTCGGGTTTTTCGAATACGTCTCGCAAATCAGTGTTACAAGCACAAAAAACAGGTATATCAATATTGCCGACATAAACGGACTAAGCTTCCCAAAATGGCTGAACTGAATAAAGAACACCATCTGAAGGATAATCCCAAATATTGTCCCATTAATTTTGTGCGGGGCAAATCCTTTTTTTTCCGCAAGCGAGTAGAATTCCAGCAATGAAATCAATGAAATAAACGAGACAGTGATAAAAAAAGGAAAACCGCCTAACACAATTATAAGCAAAGCAAACGGAATTCCAACGGCGGCAACTAATACTCTTTTTGTTAAATCATTCATAAATATTCAACTTTATTTATGATAAATCAAAAAACCAATTCGCTATATTTTTATCGATAAATTCAAATATAATCTAAAATTAATATAAATATATTCGTCATTCAATACTAATTTCGTAAATATATTGAAAATTTATTGAAAAAAAACAATAAATACTTAAATTTGCTAAATTTTCATTTAATTGGAGAAAAATATGAAAGTTGAAGAAATTCAAAAGTTTATCAAGGAAATAGAGCTTTTCAAGGACCTAAGCGACGAGGAAATTACGCTAATTGCAAATCAAGCAGAAGTCCGCAAAATCAAAAAAGGCGAAAAATTATTCGAGGAAAACGCTCCACGCACTCACCTTTATATGATTGCCGATGGTGAAATCGAACTTGTCAAAAGCACAACGTTCGGAAGTGAGAAAATCCTTACAGTATTCGGGAAATACGACTTTCTTGGCGAAGGCGCGCTGATGGACGACTATCCCCATTCAACTTCGGCAAGAGCAGCCCTCGATAGCACAATCATTCAGCTGCACCGCGAAAAACTAAACAATCTTATGCAATCGCAGGCACAAGCCGTTGTCAAAATCCTTTCGCGTGTTGCAAGAGTAATTTCCCGCCGTATGCGTCAGACTACAAACCAGGTAGCAGACGCAGCCGCTCAATATATTTCGGGACGCACCCGCCGCGAACACGACCTGCTCGGTTGGCGCGAAGTGCCGTACGAATTCTATTATGGCATTCAGACGCTCCGCGGTTACGAGAATTTCAATATCACAGGCGTTGCAATTTCGCACTATCCTTTGCTGATAAAGGCACTTGCGCAGGTCAAACTTGCCGCTGCGAAAGCGAATTTTGCTCTTGGACTGCTTCCACCGCGTATGGCGGAAGCTATTTTCGAAGCTTGCGAAGAAATTATTCACGGCAAGTGGCACACTCATTTTATCGTTGATGTTATCCAGGGCGGTGCCGGAACTTCAACCAATATGAACGCAAACGAGGTAATTGCAAACCGTGCCCTTGAAATTATGGGCTACGAACGTGGCGACTACGAACATTGCCACCCGAATAATCATATAAATCTATCGCAATCGACAAACGATGCTTATCCAACTGCTCTGAATATTGCTATTATTTACGAAAGTCAAAATTTAGTGGAAGCGTTGAAAGAACTCATTTCTTCGTTCCGCAATAAATCGAAAGAGTTCGCAAACGTTATCAAAATGGGACGAACTCAGCTGCAAGATGCTGTTCCGATGACGCTCGGGCAGGAATTCGGTGCCTTTGCCGATACTCTGGAAGAGGAAATTCAACGTCTCGAAGCGAACGCTCGTCTGCTGCTCGAAGTCAATATGGGCGGAACGGCAATTGGCACGGGAATAAACGCTGACCCCAAATTCCGTGAATTGGTTATTCAATATCTCTGGGAAATTACAGGTTTGCCCGTCAAATCTGCTTCAAATCTTGTGGAAGCAACGCAAGACACAGGTGCATTTGTGATTTTCTCATCGGCAGTGAAGCGCCTTGCGATAAAATTATCGAAGATTTGCAATGATTTGCGCTTGCTAAGCTCGGGTCCGCGTGCGGGATTGAACGAAATAAACCTGCCACCTATGCAACCGGGCTCGTCCATTATGCCGGGCAAGGTCAATCCCGTAATTCCCGAAGTTGTCAATCAAATTGCGTTCAAGGTAATTGGCAACGATTTGACTGTAACGATGGCTGCCGAAGCAGGACAGTTGCAGCTGAATGTGATGGAACCTGTTATCGCTCAAAGTATTTTTGAATCTATGGAAATGCTGATAAACGGTATCAAAACTTTGAAATTGCGTTGCATCGATGGAATTACAGCAAATGTGGAAAGATGCCGCGCCTACGTTGAAAATAGTATTGGACTGGTTACCGCACTCAACCCATACATTGGCTACGAAGCAAGTTCCGCTCTTGCAAAAGAAGCACTCGAAACAAATCGCGGTATCTACGAACTCGTTTTAGAGAAAAACCTGCTCACAAAAGAACAACTCGACGAAATTCTTTCGCCCGAAAATATGATTGAACCAAAGCCATTGAAGAAGAAGTAGAGACAATATTTATTGAATTTTGGTATAAAAAAAGAGGCTGCAACAATCGATACAGCCTCTTTTTGCTTGACGAAAATACTAATTATTGCAAGCGTGATGCCCACCACCGTGATGATGTTCGTGTTTTTGGCAAACCGAGCCGTTATCATTAACCAGCCCTTGAACAAATTGTTTGACTATTTCAGTTGAATTGCCCGAACATCCGCGAATTACTTCGATGCCTGCATCATTCAATACATTTACGGCACCTGAACCAATACCGCCCGCAAGCATAATCGATACGCCGCTTTGTGCTAAGGTGAATGCAATGTTGGATTTGCACCCGCAGCCTTGCTCAGACCTAATTTTCTGAATATCCACAATTTCGTTACTATCAGAAATTGTGTAAACGTTGTAATACTCGCAATGCCCAAAATGCTCGTCAATCAGGTCGTTGCTTGTTACTGGAACGGCAATCTTCTTCATTCTATTCTCCAAATAATAATTCTAAAATGAAAATTTAACATATTCAAACTTAAAAAGTAATTCAATTTTAAGCAAGCCTAAAATCAATTAATTATGAATTTCTCGATTTGTTCGGAAACGTCTTCGATGAATAAAAATCGAAAGGTGATTCGCACAGGAAAATTGTATTTGCGAGATTTCACGTTGGCAGATGATTTTATACTATCGCGGCTTTTCTTAAATCACAACGCTTAGACCCTTCCGAAGGTTTCAAACCTTCCGAAGTTTTTCCCTATTTCAATCTTTGTGTGCAAATCACAATATGTCCCCCGTCATAGACCATTACGAAGGTTTTCCCACGTACATTTTCGTTCGAGAATGTTGCTACTTTTTCCTTATGCATCTATTATATCTCACTATGATTTGAAAAAAATCGTTATTTTTGTTTTTTGTATTTGTTTAATTAATAGAAAAATAATATGGCTGGCTATCCTTTCAAAGAAATTGAGCAAAAATGGCAAAAATTCTGGCAAGAAAATGACGTTAATAAAGTTGTCGAAAACAAAAATAATCCTAAATACTATATTCTTGATATGTTTCCGTATCCGAGCGGTGCGGGGCTTCACATCGGGCATCCCGAAGGCTACACTGCAACCGATATTATTGCCCGCTACAAAAGAATGAAGGGCTTTTCTGTGCTTCACCCGATGGGGTTCGACGCCTTCGGTCTGCCAACTGAACGCTACTCGATGACTACGGGCATTCACCCCGCAGTCGCAACCGAAAAAAATATTGAAAACTTCAAACGCCAGCTTAATATGATTGGGCTTGGCTACGATTGGTCTCGATGTATCAACACTACCGACCCGAAATACTACAAATGGACACAGTGGATGTTCCTGCTGATTTACAACTCTTATTTCGACAAGCAACTCAATAAAGCGCGCCCAATCGATGAATTGCCTATTCCCGAGGACATAACTGACCCACGCGAAATTGAAGAATACCGCGACCGCCACCGCCTTGCTTATATTGCTATGATACCTGTTAATTGGTGCGCCGAACTCGGAACTGTGCTTGCCAACGAAGAAGTCGACGAGTGGAAAGAAAAGGGCTATACTGTGGAACGCCGCCCTATGCGTCAATGGATGATACGAATAACAGAATATGCTGAACGTTTGCTTACTGATTTGGAACTTGTCGATTGGCCCCACTCTACCAAAGAAATGCAGAAAAACTGGATTGGCAAAAGCGAAGGTGCTTTGATTAACTTCAAAATTGACGCAAGCGACAAGCAAATTACCGTCTTTACCACTCGACCCGATACAATTTTCGGTGCAACCTACCTTGTGCTTGCACCTGAACACGAGCTTGTTCCCGAAATCACAACAGACGAGAACCGCCCAGCAGTAGAGCAATATATTAAGCAAGCAGCTGAGAAAAGCGACCTCGAACGCACCGAACTATCCAAAGAGAAAACGGGCGTCCCAACTGGCGGCTACGCGATTAATCCCGCAAACGGAAAGCGAATTCCAATCTGGATTGCCGATTATGTGCTCGCACACTACGGAACGGGCGCAATTATGGCAGTCCCCGGACACGACACACGCGACAACGAATTTGCTCGTCAGTTCCGGTTGCCAATAGTTCAGGTGGTTGCCCCTGCTGATGGCTCGGTGGTCGATGTAGAGAACGAAGCATTTACTTCTTATGATGGAATTGGCGTCAATTCCGAAAACGACGAAGTTTCGCTCAATGGAGTGCCTACCCGCGAAGCAATTGAACGAATTATAAACTGGGTCGAAACTCGCGGCATCGGGCAACGCAAAGTGCAATATAAATTACGCGATTGGCTATTTTCTCGTCAGCGTTATTGGGGCGAACCAATCCCGATAATGTTTTTCGAAGATGGCACCAAGCGTGCGTTAGACCTCGACGAATTGCCGTTGCTGCTGCCCGAAGTGAAAGATTTCAAGCCCGCAGGCACAGGCGAATCGCCGCTTGCGAATGTTCCCGAGTGGGTCGACTTCATCGACAAGAAAACAGGGAAACGCGCACGCTACGAAACAAACACAATGCCGCAGTGGGCGGGTTCGTGCTGGTATTATCTACGTTACATTGACCCGCAAAACGACGAATTTTTCTGCTCGAAAGAAAAAGAGCAATACTGGATGATGCCCGACGGAGTTGACCTTTACGTCGGTGGTGCCGAACACGCAGTTCTGCACTTGCTTTATGCTCGCTTCTGGCACAAAGTGCTTTACGATTACGGCTACGTTTCCACACCCGAACCTTTCAAGAAGCTTTTCCATCAAGGATTAATACTTGGCGAAGATGGACGAAAAATGTCCAAATCGCTCGGCAATGTTGTTAATCCCGACGAAGTAATCAACGAATATGGTGCTGATTCGCTTCGTTTGTTCGAAATGTTCCTTGGTCCGCTCGAAGCATCTAAACCCTGGTCCTCGAAAGGTATCGAAGGCGTGAACCGTTTCCTGAACCGTGTTTGGAGAATGATTCTGGATGAGGACGGCAACCTTTCCCCGACAGTTGTCGATGCACCGCTGAACGACGAACAGGAATATGTGCTTAACTACACTATCAAAAAGGTTCAGGAAGATATTGAAAATTTAAGCTTCAACACTGCAATCGCACAAATGATGATATTTGTCAATGAATTCTATAAGTACGAGACAAAACCCAAAGAGGCAATGAAAAAGTTTGTTCTTTGCCTGGCACCTTTTGCACCGCACATTGCAGAAGAACTGTGGCAGCGTCTTGGCGAAACCCAAAGCATAATATTTGCCGAATGGCCAGAGTTCGACGAAGCGAAAACCGTCCGCCAGACCATCGAGTTTGTCGTCCAGGTTTGCAGTAAAATTCGCGCCCGCCTGCAAATCAAACTTGATGCAAGCGAAGACGAAGTCAAGCAAATTGTCCTCGACAACGAGCAGGTGAAGAAATACGTCGACGGCAAAGCAATTAAGAAAATCATCTTCGTCCCGAATAAATTGATAAATATTATTGTGTAAGCACCTGATTGATGGTGTAGCATCAGAATTGTACAGAATTATTATGAAAACCTTCGGAAGGTTCCAGGTAGGGGCGTATCGCAATACGCCCCTACATTATATAAAAATACCTTTTTTGTGGCAACAGAAATCACAGACAGGAATGTCTGTGCTACCGATGATTAAAGATGGTACTATGTAGGGGCACGGCATGCCGTGCCCCTACGATGTGCCCCGAATAAAGAAAACCTTCCGAAGGTTCTCAGCCTCTAAATATTCGACCAACCTTGAAAAAAATACAACTCACTTCAACCGTTCATTTATTCTCTCATTTTTTGTAAATTTGTATTTTAGCAAACTTAATTGTATATTAAAAGTTAATTTTTTTCAATTATTTTTCATTTATTTTATTTATATAGATATAGATTTATATTTGGAGAGTTAATGGAATTAAATGAGATAAATCAAAATGGGAAGAACCACGCAAATAATGGAACAAACGGCGACAACAAAGTTATCGAACACGTTCAGCAAATTCAAGAAATTCTTGCAAAAGAGGATATTGTAGAAGTCCTCTTCAAAGGCAATAGGCGTGGTTTTTATATCTCGACGGGCTTCGATACTATTCAGCCCGACGACAAAATTGTAGTGGAAGCCGAAAATGGTGTTGATTTAGGCATTGTTACCTATATCGGTGCGTCGGCAAAAGCTCGCGTTCGCTGCTGCCACAAAGCTCGTTCGGTTAAATACAAAGTTGTTCGCGAAGCTACGGACGACGATTTAGAACGCTACTTCACAAACACCGCCGAAGAACCTTCGGTGGTGAAAAAAACTAAGGAACTTGTCGAGCATTTCAAACTTGATATGAAAGTAACCGAAGCGGAATGGCAGCTCGACCGCCAACGTTTGACCATATATTTCACTGCACCGCAACGCATTGATTTTCGCGAACTTGTCAAAGAACTCGCTCGCGTCTTCAAAACTCGCATTGAGTTGCGTCAGATTTCCACTCGCGAAGAAACTAAACGTATGGGTGCGGGCTTTGGTCCGTGCGGGTTGAACCTCTGCTGCACTTCGTTTCTGGCTGATTTCAACCATATCACATTGGAACACGCCCGTTTGCAGCAACTTTCCAACAATGTTGCAAAGCTTAGCGGATATTGCGGTAGATTAAAGTGCTGCCTTGTTTACGAAATTGAAACTTACACAGAGGCACTTAGGCACTATCCTCAGCTACAATCGCGTATTCAAACAGAAGAAGGTCTTGCTAAACTTATTAAAGTGGATATTTTCAAGCAAATTTCTACTCTGTATTTTCCCGAAGAAGGCAAATACAAGCAAATAACTTTTGATGAACTGAAAAAATATATGGATAACGATAAGGTGCTGCCACCTGCGGAAGAAGATTTACGCAATATTCTTGGCGATGGCAATATTCAGGTGCGCCGCGATATTCACGGCGAGGAGTATATTGTTGAATGATGTCTGTTTATGGCTTTGTGTTAAGTTGTTGAGAATTCGAGGGTTAAAATGGTGTCGGCAAAAATAAAATTCACTGTGTTTGGGTTGGTGCAAGGCGTAGGGTTTCGCTATTTTGTTGCTCGGAACGCTATGGCAATGGGCTTGCGTGGCTACGTCCGCAACGAATACGATGGAACGGTGTCGGGCGTTGCAATTGGGGACCCCACAAGCATAGAGAGACTTAAATCGCTTCTTCGCACAGGACATTCGCGCAGCAGAGTTGATAATGTGATTTTCGAGGAATTCGCGGGCGAGGACAATTTTGTAACATTCGAAATTCGCTAAGTGAGCAATATTAGAAAAATATTCGCTGCGTTCTTGCTTTTCCTGATTTTTCAATCAGGGGCTGCTGCCGAAATCTTAAAAATAACTTACCCATCTATGAGCGAAATTAGCCCACGCGTTGCGTTAGTGCTAAGCGGCGGCGGTGCTCGCGGTATTTCGCAGGTGGGTTCGCTCGAAGTGCTCGAAGAAAATCGAATACCTTACCACTCAATCATCGGAACAAGCATTGGTTCTATAATCGGCGGCTTGCTTGCTTCGGGATACTCCCCGTTCGAACTCGACTCGCTCATATATTCAATCAATTGGAACGATATTTTTTCTCTCAAAGAGCAAAACAACCGTACAGATTTATTCTTAGACCAGAAGATAATCGAAGACCGCTCGCAAATTACTTTTCGCTTCAAAAATTTCAAATTTGTCGTTCCCGAAGCAATTTCCGCAGGCGACCAATTTAATATCACTCTACAACGCGTTTTCTGGAATAGTTTGTATAAACCGCACGGCAATTTCGACAATTTGAAATTTCCGTTTCGGGCGGTGGCAACCGATATTGTTTCGGGGGAATCAATTTCGCAGAAATCGGGCAATATTATCACTGCGATACGTGCAAGCGCAACTGTTCCGCTGCGATACACGCCAATTCGCACCAACGGGCAAATACTTGTCGATGGTGGCATCTTTGCAAATATTCCCGCCGAGCAAGCACTTGAATTTTCGCCCGATTTGATTATCGCTATCAATACCGTTTCGCCTAAACTAAATTCGGAAGATTTGAACACACCCTGGAATATTGCCGACCAGTTGATTACCATCTCGATGGACAAATTCACCCGCAAGCAAAAAGAATACGCTGATTTTATCATTACACCAAACATTGGCCGCCACAAAAACACCGATTTTTCGCACCTGGACACTCTTATCCGTGCCGGACGCATTGCTACGGAACATCTGGTGCCGCTAATTCAACAAAAATACCGTTCCAAATTCCATTCAAAACTCAACGAATATCACAAAGATTTCTCTATTGATTTGCTTCGGGGCAAATCAATTGCCACTGCGGGCTTCGATAGCACCGAAAGCGAAATTATCGAGCAAGCACTTGCTTCAATTTTCAGCCAGGACCAATACAACGATTTAGTAATAAAACTACTCGAAACAGACAAATACAAGCAAATCGAACTCATTATTTTTTCAGATACTGTAAAATTTGTCGCTACGAAATTTCCTTCGCTTGCTTCGATAAATTTGGCAGGTGTTGAAAATCCTGCCGTCGCAGAATTTGCACAAAACTATGTGCGTAATAATCCTTCGCTTCCGCTCTCGCCGCGTGGAATTACCACCGTTAAGGAAGATTTGCTGAAAAAATACCGTTCCGAAGGCTATTCTTACGCCATTATCACAAACGAAAGAGTTGATAATTTCGGCAATTTGTTTCTTACAATTGACGAAGGCACCATCGGCGAAATAGTTATCATCGGGAACGAAGAAACAAGCGATTTTCTCATACAGCGCGAGCTAAAATTCAAAGTCGGGCAGGTGCTCAATGCTGAAAAATTAGTCCGTGGGTGGAACAACCTGGTAAAAACGGGGCTTTTCTCTAATGTGGAAATAGATATTGAGGAAAATTTAGAAAATGCAAAGAAAGTTGTCATCGTAAAGGTAACCGAAGGTGGCACCCAAACGCTTCGCATAGGCGGAAAAGTCGATAGCGAGCGCTACGGTCAGGCTGCAATCGACGCAATTCAGGAAAATTTGTTCAATGCGGGCGTCCGACTTTCGGCGCGCACAACTATTGGTTCCCGCAATCAGGATTATGTTTTGCTGCTCGAAAATCCCCGCATCTTCAAAACGGACTTCTCGCTATCGGCAGCGATGTATTATTCCTACCGCGATATAAATATTTTCAGCTTCGAGAGAACTTCGCCTTACCACTTTAAGTACAACAAAACAGGTGAAACCACAATAGAACGCTTTGGCGGTATTGCTAATTTCGGTCGGCAGCTGGACAAAAATGGCACAATTTCCTTTGCATACAGATTAGAAAAGCAACGCTATTTTGCAAAAAATGCGGCTAAACCAAACTTTTCCAATATTTCTACAATAAAGGTGGCAACAATTTTCGATAGCGAGGACCGTTCGTTCCTTGCGCGAAGCGGACAGCGAATTGAGCTATATCTCGAAACAGGCGCAATTGCAATCGAACCGTCGGTGAGTTTCTCCAAAGCATACTTTTATTACCATCATAATCTGACAATTGAGAATGTAACTATTCGCCCGGCGGTTTCGTTTGGTGCGGCAGATAAAACGCTACCGCAGGCTGAATTTTTCTCGCTGGGCGGACAATCAAGTTTCTACGGCTTGCGCGAGGACGCCGAACGCGGTCGGCAGATTTTCACTGCATCGCTCGAAGCCCGATATAAACTACCATTTCAGATATATTTCGATACATATCTATCAGCAAGGTATGATTTAGGCAACGTTTGGTTGCAGACGGACGAAATTGCACTCAAAGATTTTCTTCACTGCGGGGGAATTGCCTTCGAAATGGACACACCGCTCGGACCAGGTCGGTTCGCCGTCGGCAGAAGCTTCTATTTCAAAGAAAATGGGGAAATTGCCTTTGGCAGACCCGCTTTGTATTTCAGCATAGGAATGAAACTATAATTCGGTAGCTGTGCTTTCGGTTGGTTCGCCGCCCGTGGTGCTTTCTGCTTTACTTATTTGACGCTTTTTATAGATGAAATTTACAAGTTCGCCCGAAAATAGCAAGATAAACGAGGAATAATATATCCAGATTGCCATCGAAATCACTACCGCAAAAGTGCCGTAGAATTTGCCGTAGTTGCTAATTCCGCTAATATACCACCCAAAAATATGGCGGGCAATTTCAATGAGTACGACACACCCAACTGTGCTCCAAAATATTACAAAAAATGGCATTCGCTTTGTCGGAATAAATGTGTAGATAAAGAAAAATATCACAAACGACGAAACAAGCGAAATCAGAGTTACAAGCGCACCACTTATTATTTTATGTATGAAATCAGGGAAGAAACTTTCCAGAAACGAAATAACAAAATTGCCAATTGGAACAAGGTAGGAATAAATCAAAATTAAAATTGTGATAATAATTGTCAGCAAAATATCATACAAGCGGTAGATGATGAATATCTTTTTTGCGGGAATGTGAAAAATTGCATTCAGACCCGACCTCAAAGACGACACAAGAATAGACGAAATCCACAACAGCGAAACAAGCCCGATAATTCCTGCGGCATTGCTATGCAAGTTTATCTTCTTTACTTCTTCCAGCACTGTGTGAATTATCTCTTTCGAGGACTTTGTCGGCGGCAGGAAATCCGAAAGCATTTTCTCAATTACGTCCGAAAGCTGATTTATATCAATGAAAGCATTTACAAGATAAATCGAAAGCAAAAACAACGGAATTACATACAGCGCAATATTGAAGGCAATTCCTGCAGCAAGCATATAGGTATGGTTGTCGTCCAGCTGGTCGGAAAATTCCATTACCTCGTTGTAGATGGTTTTGAGTATGTTGCCTTTGCTCATCAATATTCTTGCTGAATAATCACGGAATAACCTTTTTTCGAATTGCCCGCGAAAATTATCGTGTATGTTTTGTTGTATGTTAGGAATAAATCATCTATTCGAGCAATTTGCTTTTGAGTTTCGGAATTGATAAAAGTTAAACTGAATTTTCTCTCTTTGTAAATTCGTTCGATTGGTGTGCGTTCAGCAAAGGCAAGTCCGGGATAAATAAGCACATCCTCGCCCATTTTGATATCGATTTTAGGCACATCCGAAACATTCACAAAACGACGCACATAGTGGTCTGCCGCTGCAAGAACGGGCGGTTCGATGAATTCCACAAGCTCGGGGGCGTCTGCTTTGCCCGCTGCAATAAGCATTGCACGCCGCTCGGGACTTGCCGCAAAGGAAAATTGCTTGCCCGCAATGCTCAATTGTGTTTGCCCGCTGGCAAGTATTGTTGCCAGAGCGCTGCTGAAATTGAGCCGTGCATCGGAAAACACACCCGGAAGCGCAAAACTTACATAATCAGCATCAGCAATAGTATTGATAATTTGTGCGAACACACCTTCGCTTTCGGCAACTATTGGATTGGACGGCGCACTTTCTTCCACAAGCGACACCTTTTGTTCGCCCGATTGTGTTGAATATACAACGATAAAGTAATTTTTGTTTGCTTCGAGCCGCAGACGCGCCGTTGTGATTAGCCGTGCGGGCTCAGTTGCCGTGAATACAGCAATTGGCAAAGTTCCTGCTTCGAGCAGCATCGGCTTGGAAATTTCGCCGAACTTCAATCCGCTTGCAAGATTATCCCCCGAACGGAAACCGCGCGCTTTGTCCTCGCCCGTTGCATTGGCAATTTCGCGTGCACCTGCTGAGACAGACACGCCGCTTTGCAGGTAGTTGCCATTCACCACACGGACAATTGCTCGATTGTTCAGTTCTTCGGCGAGGTAGACCGGTTCGGCAAAAACTAATTTCTTTGCTTTCGAGTTCGCACTATCGAAAACAAAGGCAGAATATTTTTGAAGAACATCTATTCCAACGTCGAGCTTTGCCGTAGTTGCACCATCCCACCTTACGCTTAAAGTGTCCTTCGTGGTTGTTCCGCACGCTTCGATTTTCTTCGCAGCATCGGAAAACATCGGGAATAGGCTTGCCACATCGCCCGAACTATGCAGGTGCAGGCTTACCATCTCAGTTGAGAAGTTGGAAATTTTCAAATGTGCGTCGCGGTTTTCAATTTTTGCGGGTTCTTTTAGTGCCTGGACGGTGGAATTCTTCTCGTCCAGAAGCAAAACTTTTTCCGAATTACCTTCGCGAAGGATAACAATTGCGTATTGCCCCAAATTCTCTAAAACTAAATCGAAAAGACCGATTAGCTCGTCGCCATTGTGCTTGTGGCGGACAATCGAAATTGCTACTTCGCCCGAACGCACAACCGAGTGGGCGGTTGCCCGCCTATATTGAATGTGGTTTGCTAATACGGTTCCACTCGGACAACCTAACATCATTGAGTAGCTCACAGTAGAATCGGGGTTGCCGTTGAATAGTTTCAGATATGCTTCTCTTTGGCTTTGTGCAACAACTATTGAAGTGGAAAAAGTGATTATAGTATCGACCTGGCGATGATTTGGGGCACCATCAGCCGACGGCAGAACAACAAAAGTGTAGTTCATATTTCGCCCGAAGCGAACTTTGTTGCTCGCTTTCAGTTCGCTTGTGCCCTGACGGCGCACTTCCAGAGAAACAGAATCCGCCGGTGGGCGCACAAATGCCGACACCATTCCATAAGGAACGTCGGCTATTTCGGTTTCGCCGTTGAGCACAATCGAACGGCTCTGCCCATCGCCCGCAAGATTGAGCAGACGCACATTTACCGTTTCGTATCGCGGCGGTGGATTGACAAGATATTCGTTCTCGGAAGCACACGAAGCAATAAGCAAAATACTTAATATTATCAGTAATTTTTTCATTTTCTCATTTTCGTTATCAAGAATTAGCAATATTAATAAAATTTACAATATAAATGAAATAATATAAACGATTGTAAAATAAAAATGATATAATGAAAGGAAGAGGAATATCGCCAGGCTTAGAACCTTCGAGGCTTTACACTAATCACCAGGCTTACAACCTTCCGAAGGTTTTCCTTTTTCAGCGGTAGCGGGTACATTCCTAATCGCCAATCAATTCAAATACATTCCCGCAAAAGTTCGATTTCTTTGTAATTCAAAAAAAAAATAGTAATTTACTTAATATTTTGCAGACAAATTGTTAATTCTCATAGAGGTAAGGAATTATGAAGCAATGGATTATCGTTGCACTTCTGATTTTTGGAATTAGTTTTGTTTCTTTCGCGCAGAAGAAGAAACCCACCGACTATTCAAACCTGGTGCTGGCAACTGTTGGCAAAGAAAATATCACCTATAAGCAAGTTGAGCGCGCATTCCAGAAAAATATGAACCGCAAGCATCAGAAACTATCCGATTTGCCAAAAGATAGCATAATCGATTTCGTTAATCTTTACGTTAATTATAGACTTAAAGTGCAGGACGCAATTTCTCGCGGTTTTGATAAAGATTCTGCTGTGGTCGACGACATCGCTCAAAACCGCAAGTTGCTCGCAGAATCTTTCTTCTTCGAGAAGAAACTTACCGAACCTACCCTTGAGAAATGGCAAAAAATGCGCGAAAAAGAATACAAAGTTGCAATTATTATTGCAATGATCGGTATGAACAACGATACTACTGCCGCTTTCGAGAAAATCAACAACGCTCTGAACGAATTGCAGCAAGGCGTGCCGTTCGAAGAAGTTGCCAAAAAGTATTCCGACGACCCCGAAACCGCTCGAAACGGCGGCGTTGTCCGCAGCTACATTACTGTCGGGCGCGTCAATAGAATTCTTGAAGAAGAAATATATAAATTGAAAAAAGGTGAATACACAAAGCAACCCGTTAAAACGAATTTCGGCTATTTCCTTATCAAAGCGCTGGACGAATCACCCCGATACAATTTGAGACTTCGCTCGATTGTCCTCGAAAACAAAAACAACAAGCTCAGCGACGATGAATTCAGGCAGAAAGCCGATAGTTTAGTGAAAATCATACGCGCGGGCAAGGTTACTTTCGAGGCGATTGCAAAAGAGCATAGCATCGATACTCGCACCGCGCCTTACGGTGGTGCAGTCGATGGCTTCTACAGCCGTTCAAGTGGTTTGAACAACACTCAGGAAACTTACATTCCCGAAATCGAAGACGCAATCTATAATCTAAAATCTGGGGAAATCACCGACCCAATTTTCGCCCAAAACTATTACCATATTTTCAAGGTTGATTCAATTTTGCCGATAAACATTGCTGCCGAACTCGACGAACTTCGCGCTACCTACAAACGCCTTTATTTTTCGGAAGATAAAATTAAATTTATCGAAAAACTTTTGCAAGATTACGGCTTCAGCAAAAACGAACAATCTCTCGATGCTTTGCTGAACGTTCTCGACACAACAAAAACAAGTTTGGACCCTGATTGGCAAGCAAGCGTAACCGAGCCCATAAGAAAGCAAACTCTATTTTCGTTGCGTAACGAAAACACAACGGTCGGCAAGTTCGTTGATGAAATCGCCCGTTCGAGGGAACTTCGTGGCACACCGCTCAATCGCGACGGACTTAACAATGCAATCAAAAAGATTGTCGAAGCGCGCATTATCGATTTTGCAACAAGCAACTTAGAAAAAGAATACGAAGAATTTAACGATTTGGTGAAAGAATTTCGCGATGGCATCTTGCTTTTCAAAGTCGAAGCGCTCGAAGTTTGGGACAAAATGAAGTTCGATTCTACGCTGGCAAAAGCATACTACGACACAACTTCGATGGATTTAACTCGACCTGTGATGTATGATATAAGCGAAATTTACTTTTTGCAGAAGGCAGACGCCGATAGCGTGTTGAAGCAAATTCGCTCCGGTGCTATTAGCTTCGACGAAGCAGCAAACAAACACACGCAAAGAATTGGAATGCGTGCCAAAAACGGGCATCACGGACTACTTCCCGCAGACCGCAACCAGCTTGCGAAAATTGCTTCCGAGCGTAAGCTTACCCCTGGCAGTATTTCTGAGCCAATTGCGTTCGAGCAAGGCTATTCAATAATCAAAGTCAACGCAATCGAAGACGCCCGCCGAAAAACTTTCGAAGAAGCAATACCCGATATTGCACCAAGAATTCAGGACTTAATCCAGAAAAATCTCACAGAGCAATGGCTTAACCGTCTTCGCAAGCAGTTCCCCGTGAAAATCGACACCAAGAACATCAATCAAATTGCGAAAAATTAGTAGCACAAAATGAAATAACCTTCGCAAGGTTCCAGGTAGGAGCGTATCACGATACGCCCCTAATTTATTTATTATACCAATTTCACGCTGTGATAAATCACAGACAGGAATGTCTGTGCTACCGCTGATAAATAAAAACCTTCCGAAGGTTCAAAGCCTGGCAATATTCAACCAACCTTGAATAATATGAACAAAATTTTGCTGTGATAATTCACAGTCAATAATGTCTGTGCTACCGCAAATTTTCCAAAGATTTTAAAAAAAATTAAAAAAAATGAAAAAAAATTACTTGTTTAGAAAAAAAATGTTGTAAGTTGTTGAAAAACTTTATATATTTACATCGTGTGTTTTGCAAAATGTAGCGAAATCCTTGAAAAATAACGTTATAGAGCAAAGTAAATTTTTAAATACTAATTTTTTATTAGTTCTCTCTTTTTTTTCCATTAATTAAAGGTGTTTTATGAACAAAACAGACTTAATCAAAGCAGTAGCAGAAACCGCTGGTATGACAAAGGTTGATGCTGAAAAAGCTATCAATGCTACTTTCGACTCAATCAAAGGTATTCTCGTAAAAGGCGAGAAACTCACTTTGGTTGGTTTTGGCACTTTCGAAGTTGCTGACCGCAAAGCTCGTACTGGCAAAAACCCACGTACTGGCGAAACAATTAAAATTCCTGCTACAAAAGTTGCAAGATTCAAACCAGGCAAAACTTTAAAAGAAGAAGTTGCCGCAACATCTAAAACAAAGAAGAAAAAATAATTTATAAGATTGTAAAAAATGCCGTTCATTATGAACGGCTTTTTTTATATTTTTGCCAAATTTGTTTTATTCAATTTTAAAAAATTATGAATAATGACTATTTACTTAGCAAGCCATACTTAATCAATTCTGAGGATTTAACTAAGGAAGATATTTACGCATTTTTCGAAAAAGCTCAGTTTTTTCTGGAAAATTATCCGTCGCAGAGAAAATTTACAGATTTAAAAGGAATAACAGTTGCGCTTGCTTTCTTCGAGCCGTCCACTCGCACTAAACTTTCGTTCGAACTTGCTGCGAAAAGACTATCTGCCGACACAATTTCATTTGCTTCGTCGTCGTCAAGCCTGACCAAAGGCGAATCCCTGATAGACACTCTTCGCACAATCGAAGCGATGGATGTCCAGATGTATGTAGTTCGCCATTCAAATAGCGGTGTGCCTAAATTTTTGCAGGAGAACACTCGCGGCGTAATCCTCAACGCAGGCGACGGCAAGCACGAACACCCCACTCAGGCATTGCTCGATAGCTTCACGCTTTGGCGCCATTTCGGGCGTGTGGAAGGACTGAAAGTGTGTATCGCCGGCGATATTCTGCATAGCCGTGTTGCCCGCTCGAACATTAACGTGCTGAAAACACTTGGCGCAGAAGTCGCCCTTTGCTCGCCGGGAACATTGTTGCCAAGATACCTCAATCCCTGGGATGTGAAGTTAATAGAAAGTATCGACGACGCTATTGAATGGGCTGATGTGTTGCTTATGCTTCGCTTGCAAAGAGAAAGAATGGAAAGCGGCATACTCCCGTCCATCCGCGAATTCTCTAAATTTTATAGCGTTTCTCTGGAACAGTTCTCACGCAAACCTGAACTTGTGCTTATGCACCCAGGACCCGTCAACTACGGCGTTGAGCTTGATTATAGAGTGAGCTCGTTCCCCAATTGCTTGATACAAACGCAGGTTACCCACGGCGTTTTTATTCGTATGGCTTTGCTATCTCTTCTTTCCAAATTTGTTGCAGTATAGGCAGGTTCCCCACCTGTCTATACTCATTTTCCCGCTTTTCATCGTCCAAACTAATATGAAGAAAACTACAATATTAGATATAATTAATAATGGCTCGGAATATCTGAAACGACACAACGTCGAAAATCCAAGATTAAATGTAGAACTGCTTCTTTCGAAAACGCTGAATTTGCAAAGGTTGCAGCTTTATCTGAAACACGATATGCCGCTCGAAGAACGAGAACTCGACCAGATGCGACAATTGCTGAAGAAACGCGCACTCGGCGAACCTTTGCAATACCTGCTCAACAAAGAGCAATTTATTAACATTGAACTTGTCCTAAATAATTCTGTGCTTATTCCCCGGCCCGAAACTGAACTTCTTGCGAAAAAAGCCGAAGAAATAATCCAGCAGCGTTCATACAAAAAAATTTTGGATATTGGCACAGGCTCGGGCTGCATTGCAATTTATCTTGCAAAGTGCTTCCCCGATGCGGAAATAGTGGCAATCGACATAAGCACGAAAGCTCTCGAAACAGCAAAACAAAATGCCGAGCTAAACAAAGTCGCCAACGTTTCGTTTTTCCCGTCGGATATTCTGAAAGTCGCACCAAAACAGCAATACGACCTGATTGTTTCAAATCCGCCGTATGTTTCGCTCGACGACTATCGTCAGCTCGAACGCGAACTCTACCACGAACCGAAAGAAGCATTGACCGACGATGCGGACGGACTAACCTTCTACCGCCGGTTTGCTGAAATATTCCCTTCCTCGTTGAACGGCAATGGTGCATTTTTGCTCGAACTCCCGGCAAACAAAGAAGCGGAACTGAAAGCGATTTTCAGTCGGTTCAGGATAGAGTTTATCAGTGATTTTAACGGATTTGCAAGAATATTATTCGGCGAAAAGTAACTAATTCAATTTTAGGTTTGTCTTAATACAAATTGTGATTTTAGAGTTAAGGAAATATTAAGAATAAACAAATTGGGTAATAAATGATTAATTTTTGTTTAATATTGAAGAATATAAACAAATTATTATTTTAAGTATGTTTTTTTTATTATTTTTGAAATTACGTATTATAAAAGGAGTTATATAGATGTCGCAAGTAAAAGTAGAAGAGCAAATTGGCGGGGTGATAGTCCATTTGCGTGGGCAATTCATCGGTGGCGAGGAAACCGATGCACTTCGCGATGTATTGAAGAAGTATGCCGAAGAGAAGAAAAACAAGTTGATTATTAATTTCGAGAAAGCTACATACCTGAATTCAACTGCTCTGGGTGTGCTAATTGCAGCACATTCGAACTTTGCTAAACGCGGTGGCGAAATTATTTTGTGCAATTTAGACAAATCGCTCGAAAATATATTTATCATAACAAAATTGATAACTGTATTTAATGTTGCAGATGATTTGCAATCAGCAATTAAAATGTTGTAATAATATTTTTTAACTTTTAACTAATTATGGAGTATTTGTATGAAAAATCTGTTTAATGTAATTGCCATTACGATAGCAATTGCAATTGCGTTTGCATTTTATTTTATTGTAATGGGTAATCCATCAAACTTTGCCGACGCTGCAAAACACGAACCGGTGAACGTGCTTGGTATGATTTACACTGGTGGTCCGCTTGTAGCACTACTTATTTCATTCTTGATTATGGCTATCACTTTCACAGTTGAACGTTTCTTATCAATCAACAAAGCAAAAGGAAAAGGCAATCCCGTTGCTTTTATCCGCACAGTAATCAAAAATCTTGAAAATGACAATCTGGACGCTGCTCTGGCAGAATGCGATAAACAACGTGGTTCTATAGCTAACGTTCTTCGTGCTGCAATTTCACGCTTTAAAGAAGTAAAAGACGACGAAAACTACGGACCCGAAAAGAAAATCTCCGAAGTTCAACGCGCAATCGACGAAGCGATGAACTTAGAAACACCACTTCTTGAAAAGAACCTTGTAATTCTCTCGACAGTTGCATCAATCGCAACTATGGTCGGTCTATTGGGAACAACAATCGGTATGATTCGTGCATTCGCTGCACTTGCTCAAAGCGGTACTGTTTCGGCTATTCAGCTTTCTATCGGTATCTCGGAAGCATTGTATAATACAGCTGGCGGGCTTGCTGCTGCTATTATATCTATCGTTGCTTATAACTTCTTCACTACAAAAGTGGACAATTTCGTCTATATGATTGACGAAGCAATTTTGAACATTACTCAAATTTTCACTATTAAAACTAAAAAATAATTTTTCTAATTAGCAGAAAAGGAGTCTGCAAGTGGCTAAAGTTAAAAAGAAAAGGATAGGTTTTGTAATAGACATGACCCCACTGGTCGATATTACATTCCTTCTGCTTACTTTCTTTATGTTTACTGCTAAATTCAAGACACAAGCAGAAAGCGAGCAGAAATTTGTAATCAAAAGACCAGCTTCGACTCCTGTCGATACAGCAACAATGCCCGATAAAGATTTAGCAATAATAAAAGTTGCCATCGATAGCGCAACAAACGACACAATGTATTATTACGAAGTGCTAAACGAGGCAGACCGTCAGGCTGTTTGGCAAAAAATACCAAACTTTACACCTGAATTGCTCTCGAAACACCAATTGCCCGTCGACAAAGATATGCTCAACGAATTGGTGCTTGCTACTCGTGTGGTTCGCCCTGCGACAAAGTTTGCTATCGATGCTGATAAGAATCTGAAATTTAAATGGATAGCCGATGCGATGGATATTCTTCGCCGCAATCGAGCTACGATGTTCAATTACGTTACTGATAAAAAACAGTAACTAATTTAACTAATTAATTGTTATTTTAATTAGAATACTAAGGAGAAAATAAATGGCTGGTGGTGGTGGTCAATTAAAAGTAGAACGTGCCAAAAGAGGAAAGGCGTCGAAAAGAAAGAAGATGAAGCGTATCGGCTTTCATATCGATATGACGCCTCTGGTAGATATTACCTTCCTGCTTTTGACGTTCTTTATGTTTGCAACCACTTTGGCTGCTCCACAAGTAATGGAGATGTCTATCCCACCGGAGATTGTTAAGCAAGTAGAAGTGCGCGAATCAGAACTTTTACAAATTTTTATTCGTGACGACGATAAATTGTTCTACTCAAAAGGCAGCGACGACCCACAACCAATTGAACTAAAAGAAGTGCGTGCCTTAGCCGAACGCGAGAACCTTATGCCGAATGTTCGCAATCGCCTTATTACTTCACTGAAAATCTCCGACGACGCTACTTATGATATGGTTATCAAAGTTCTTGATGAGTTAAATCTTGCGGAAGTTAAAATTACCGAAGAAATTGCAAAAGAACTTGATGAGAACGGGCAGCCGAAAAAACGTGAGCGTAGATTTACTATCGCTCCAATGCTTGAAGAAGACATTAAAAAATTAGCGGAGTTGTAGTTATGGAAGCAAAAGTTGGAAATGTTCCTATCGATGAAATACCACTGCCGTGTCCGTATGGCGCAGCGGAACTTAAAGCATTTATCCGCCGCTATACAATTCGCGGTCTGCTGGTATCTATAGCTCTGCTTGCTATATTCTTGATTACTTTCTATATTTTCCAGAAAATCGAAGAGCAAAGAAGCAAAGCGCCGAAGCTGGCTCCGATGGTTAGGCTTAACCTTGAAAACTTGCCTCCACCGACGGACGAATCTGCTATGGATGCTCCTCCTCCCCCAACTCAGACTATGCTGAACACTGGTCCGGCCGCTCGTGCAGGTACTCCTGTGCCTGTTCCTGATGCTCAAATCTCTCCTGATTTGAAAGATTTCGCTACGGTTAAGGATATTGCTCGCGCTTCTGCCGCTGGTGGTGATGGTGTTGATATGGGTGGTTTTGCTGCTAATATTGATTTCGACGCTGCAAAAACTCCCGTAAAAGTTGATATCAAAGAAAAAGAACCTGAACCCGACGAATTTATCGCCGTCGAAAAAGAGCCCGGCGTGGATTTAGCTAAGCTTCAATCTCTTGTTACCTATCCCGAACTGGCTCGCCGTGCTGGCGTCGAGGGCACTGTTATTGTTCGCGTACTCGTTGCGAAAGACGGTAGCGTAACTCGTATGCTTATTGAATACTCAGACAATAAACTTCTCGACCAGGCTGCCGAAGAAGCTATCCGCAAATACGGTCGCTTTACACCGGCAATTCAGAACGGTCAGCCAATCGCTTGCTGGGTTTCTATCCCAATTCGCTTCAAACTGAGATAGTTTCTTACGAGATATTTCCGGACAAAGGTTGCCTTTCAATCGCAGGGCAGCCTTTTTTATTTATGATTATTATTAATAAACCTTCGGAAGGTTTCAAACCTTCCGAAGGTTCTAAGCCTGGTAATAAAGGGAAAAAACTATGAAAGGTTCAATGTAGGGGCACGGCATGCCGTGCCCCTACAACCTTCGTCATTTGAACATCATTCCTCTGCAATTTTCTTTTTTATTTTTTCGCATAAAGATTTGTAAATAGTCTCTGTTTTGTTCGAAAAATAATCGTTTAACAATCGAAGAGTTTTCTTTTGCGGAAACAAGGTAAGTATTATATCATTGAAAATCGTTTCATTATCAAAAAGTTTTCTGAATATCATTGGGTTCAGGTCTTTAATCTCTTCGAAAGTATGTTTGGCATCAATATCAAAATTAATTTCGGGCAAATCAGGAATTGCTTTTTTCCAATTTGTTAAATGCAACAATATTTCATCCCAAGCATCAGAAAAACCTAAAAAATCGAACAAACTTCTACCGTAAAATAAATGGGTTTCGACATTATAGTCGATGCTCATTTTATCCAGTTCGGCTTTATAGTAGTTTTTATTTTTTATAAGTTCAGGGTCGATGAAATAAAAAATGCCAACAAGTTCATTTTCACTATATTTAGAAAGTAAAATATTCAACTTTTTCTCAAAATTTAGTATTTGCCCTCTCTTTTTTGTAGAGTCGTGGTCGTCTCTAACTTTCTGTTCGATAAAATAGATTTTACCATCTTTGCTAAAACATTGATCGATATTGAGAACTTCGCCATATTTATCGGTATACCTTTTCGGCAGAAAAGAACAACTCTTAATTTTCAGATATTCCTCTATCACAAGTTCAAAAGCATCACCGAAACGAATTTCGTGAGATTGAAGCAAATTTTGTAAGATTTTAGCCTTGGGCTTTGTCGGACGGAACAAACCTACATATCGATTTGGAGAATTAGCAATTTTTTCAAGTAAATCAGCTTTTGATTTTTCAAAAATTGTTTCATTCAGAATTTGTGCGAACTTGCTATATTCAACAATTGCCATAACTCAAAAAATCTCCTTCTGCTTCATTACTAAAGTCTTCTATTTTATCAAATTGTAATTGATTATTATGATTTTCATCTTTTAAAAATCTGTTTTCGTAATCGTGTCTTAATTCATCAATACATATTAATTTATTATCCCGTTTTACATACCAGAAACTCCAACCGTTGTTACTTTCTTTGCCCAAATAATACGCACTTACTTTGTGTATCGACCCCACAATTCCGTCACCTTCCAAAGAAGCATCAGCTAACACAATTGCTTTAAATCTGCCATCTCGGGAAAACAAAGTCTCACCAATTTTAATGTAGCCTTTTTCAATTAAGTTTCCAAAAGGCACCTTTGGTTTTCGTTTTTCTACTTTATATTCGAGTAATTTTTTATCGATAGGTTTAATTTTATTAACTCTCTCCGAAGCAATTTTTACGTATAATTCTTCTTTATCAAAAGAGATGAACCTTCTGCCAAGACGTTTTGCAACAGCGGCGGTAGTGCCACTTCCACAAAATGGATCTAACACAATATCACCTGGATTTGAAGTAGATAGTATTATGCGATACAAAAGCTCAGCTGGTTTTTGTGTCGAGTGTGCTTTTTGCCCGTTGATTTTAATTCTCTCTGTTCCCTGACAAATAGGAATTAACCAATCGCTTCTCATCTGCAAATCATCGTTCATCGCTTTCATAGAATGATAATGAAAAGTATAATTAGATGACTTCGATTTAGTCGCCCAAATTAATGTTTCGTGAGCATTGTTGAACCTTGTCCCTTTAAAATTTGGCATTGGATTTGTTTTTATCCATATTATGTCGTTTAGTATCCAGAAACCAATATTTTGAAGAATAGCACCAACTCTAAAAATATTATGATAGGTGCCAATAACCCAAAAACTGCCCGTGTTTTTAAGTATTCGTCGGCATTCCTGCATCCACGAATAAGTGAATTTATCATACTCTTCCATTGTCGAGAATTTATCCCATTCATCATCAACAGCATCTACTTTTGTCTGATTTGGTCTATACAGTTCGCCGTTTAATTGTAAATTGTAAGGTGGGTCGGCAAAGATTAAATCAACAGAATTATCAGGTATGTTTTTCATCAATTCAATGCAATCACCCTGATATATTTTGTTCAATTCAAAAATGCCTAACTTGTCCATAGTTCGAACCATTTTTTTTACAAATATACTAATTAAATTTCACAATCTTGCAATGTTCCTAACCATTTTATTTTCGAATAACTTCCCAATTCAATAGTATTTTGCGTAGCGAGATCACATATTATTAATAAACCTTCCGAAGGTTCTAAGCCTGGTAATAAAGGGAAAACCTTTGGGATTTAATGGCGAATTATACAGTCGAGTATTGCACAGACAAGAATGTCTGTGCTACCTGATATAAACCTTCGGAAGGTTCCAAACCTTCCGAAGGTTCCAAGTCTGGTAATAAAGGAAAACCTTCGGGATTTAATGGCGAATAATGCAGTCGAGTATCCCACAGACAAGAATGTCTATGCTACCTTATAAAAATCTTCGGAAGGTTATATGTAGGGGCAATTCAAGAATTGCTCCTAACCTTTGTAATTTTCTTTTTCGAAAAAGCGAAAAATCAATTATATTTGTAAGATGTATTCTTTTCAACATATTAAAGGAGAGAGAATGAATATTCTGGTATGTGTCTCACGTGTTCCGGATACAGCCACAAGGATTATTGTCGGCGGCGACGGCAAGTCCATAGACAAAAATGGTGTTAAGTATATAGTCAATCCTTATGATGAATTCGCCCTCGAAGAAGGTTTGCGTTTGCGTGAGAAAAATGGTGGCACCGTTACTGCAATCACAGTCGGCACCGATGCCGCTACCGACGTTCTTCGCACTGCCCTTGCAATGGGCGTCGACAAAGCCGTCCTCGTCAAAGGCGACGAACCCGCCGATTCCTACTACGTTGCCCACAATATTGCAAAAGTTGCCAGAGAAATCAATCCTGACATAATTATTTTAGGACGCCAGAGCATTGACTTCGATTCGTTCCAGTTGCCTTCGATGCTTGCAGAAATGCTTGGTATGCCTTCGGTTTCGGTTGTTTCTGCCCTCAAAATAGAAAACGGTTCGGTCCAAGCCGAACGCGACGTTGAAGGTGGCAAAGAAACAGTCGTTTGCTCGCTCCCGTGCATTATTTCCGCTCAAAAGGGACTTAATGAGCCACGCTATCCGAAACTTCCCGACATTATGAAAGCTAAATCCAAACCTATCGACACTCGCGACGCAGAAAAAACCGAACCAAAGACTACTATCGTCGGTATGGAAATTCCATCCAAAGCTCGTGCGGGCAAAGTGCTCGAAGCCACCGACGCCAATATCGACGAAATTGTTCGCCTTTTGAAAGAAGATGCAAAAGTTATTTAAGGAGGAAAAATGAAAAATATATTAGTATATTTAGAAGCTTCAAACAACAATTTGAAACGCGTTTCGACAGAAATCGCAACCGCCGCTTGCAAAATCGCCAACGGTGCAAAAGTTACCGGAATTATGATTAACTCAAATAAAGAAGTTGCAAGCCAGGCATCGAAATTCGGTGTTTCGGAAGTAATTTTGGTTTCTGCACCAAAAATTGAACTTCACTCTTCCACCGCCGTCGCTAAAATTGTTGCCGAGACTGCTAAGGAAATCGCTGCCGACTGCGTTATCTTTCCTGCAAATTCCACTGGATTGGAAGTTGCCCCACGTGTTGCAGTAAAATTAGATGCGGGCTATATCGCTGATTGCATCGAGCTCGCAGCCGACGGCGACAATTTAATTGCCAAAAAACCCGTTTATGCTGGCAAAGCAGTTGTTAAAATCAAATGCGAAACACCCGTGAAAGTGTTCTCGCTTCGTCCAAATGTGTTTGTTGCAGCCGAGAACCCAACCAGTATTGAAATAAAAGAGAAAACTTTCGATTTGAGCGATAGCGATTTATCCGCAAAAGTAGTAAATATTGCTAAAAACGAAGGGAAATTGGACGTTTTAGAAGCCGATATTGTTGTCTCGGGCGGACGCGGAATTAAGGGACCGGAAAATTACCACTTGATTGAAAATCTGGCTAAAGCTCTGGGCGGCGCTGTTGGCGCTTCACGTGCAGTTGTTGATGCGGGTTGGCGCCCTCACAACGAACAGGTCGGTCAAACAGGTAAAACAGTTTCGCCAACTTTATACGTTGCGTGCGGTATCTCGGGGGCAATTCAGCACCTTGCGGGTATGAACGCTTCGAAATACATCTTGGCAATCAACAAGGACAAAGACGCTCCAATTTTCAAGAATTGCGACTACGGTTTGGTGGGCGATTTGTTCGATATTTTGCCAAAATTGACCGAAAAAATTCAAAAAGCAAAGATGTAATTCCTTCTTGCGAAGTAATAAAACTTTGCTAATGCTATAAAAATATTAAGCTTATAACCTTCCGATGGACGTGAACCTTCGGAAGGTTTATTATGGTAGCACAGACATTCCTGTCTGTGGACTGGACAGTGAAAAAACGGTAGCACAGACATTCCTGTCTGTGCAATACACAATGTATAAACAAATATAATTTAAATTGAGCATTTATCGAATTACAAAGCTTAGAACCTTCGGAAGGTTTGGAACCTTCCGAAGGTTTATTATATAAAAAGACTGTGCTAATAAGTTTAAGTACCGCAATTGAAATAAAATAAGCCACACTTCCGAATGTGCGGCTATTGAATTTTGTGTGTTAGCAGATAGAGTTTCTATTACTCGCTATTTTGTTTCCACTCGATATGTCCGTTAATTCCAAATTTTTCATAAGTTTTTAATATTTCTTCGCAGAATTTAACTGTATCTGTGTCCCCAATTCTTTTTGCAGTTTCCCACAACCTGATAAACATTCTTTTCCCGCTTTCTGTTTGATTATAATTTTTCTTTCTGAAATTACATATTGAACAAAGAGTTTGACCGTTTTCTAATGTAGCTTTGCCACCTTTGTCTTTTGGTAAAATATGGTCCACGTGAAGTTCATACCCTTCTTTTGCACTCCTTCCGCAAATAACACATTTATAATCATCTCTTTTCAATATTTCAATTTTCTGTTCTGGTGTGAAATCTTCGATTTGCCTGTTTTTAGCAAAATCTGGGTCGTATTTATACACACCTTTTTTTACTTTAATTAGAAAACCTTTTTGATGTAACATTCTGATCGCTCGCCAGGTGTCTCTTGGTTTTTTGTTGTATAGTGATTTATATTTTTCTTCGACCCAATCAACGACAGGTGAATGATGTAGCTCGATATTCGGATGTTTTTTAAAATACTCGATGATTAAATCAGTTATACTTTTTTTCTTTTCCATAGGTTATCATAGTGTTAGAAAAGCATTTCCGTTTCATTTATAATTCTGTTTTTTGCTAATTCACAATATTTTATATCAATTTCCAACCCGATAGAATATCTGTTTGTGTTGTTTGCTGCGATGAGTGTTGTGCCACTACCAGCGAATGGGTCTAAGACAAGGTCATCGACGTAGCTGAATAATTTTATACATCTATAAGGCAATTCAATCGGAAAAGGTGCCGGATGCCCAATTCGTTTTTTGCTTTCACCATTAAAAGTCCAAAGTCCATTCGTCCATTTCATAAAATCGTCTTTCGAAATATCTGAAATTTTCGAACCTGTTGTCTTTTTCCACTCGCCCTTGAATAATACTACAATCAGCTCTACCGGAGCGATAACGTAAGGAGCAGCAGCGGACAGCCACGACCCCCAGGCAGTTCTCCGTGAGATATTTCCCTCGTTCCAGATGATTGTAGAATGATAGTTCCAGCCAACTTTTTGAGCTAATGCTGTTAAATCAGCTCCAACACTTTTTTGACCACCTTTGTTTTTATCAAGAGGTATGTTCAAGCAAAATCTTCCTTGTTGTTTTGTCCACCTGAGGCAGTTTCTCATCCAGGCTTCGGAAAATTCAAGATATTCTTCATAAGTTAAATCATCTTTGTGCGAGTTGTATTGAATATCAACATTGTAGGGTGGTGAAGTTACTATTAAATCAAAGTATTCCTTATCGAACAAATTTTCTTCAAGTACGTCTGCATTCAATAATAGTGTTTTTTTATGCTTTAATTTTATTTGTTCAGTATTTTCGAACTTGTTATTTATCAATTCAAATAATAATGAATTATTACTATCATTCAAAAATTTATTTTCCTCTTCCTTTATTATTTTTTGATTAAGTAGCATTTCGCTTTCTATTCCCCTTCTAAAACTTTATCGATTTGGCTATTTCTAATATTTCCTCTTTGGTGAACGAACCGCTCAAATACATTATCAGGCAGTTGTACTCTTCTGCTGTTACGGTCATTATGAATTCGTTGTCGCCACGTTCGTTCTTTTTGTAGTAGGAACGCAATCGATTGGAACCCTGACTGAACGACAATATCTCTTCATAGTCCGAAGCACGGAAGTTTTTTACCTGATTGAAGAAATTTTTCCCCTCTTTCATTGCTTCTGCTTTTCGTTCGTCTTTCAATTCCTCGGTAGAAAATCTAATCAATGTAACTTTCTTTACAGTTTTTATTGCTTCCTGTGCTGATTTGTTCTTTACAAGGTCCCGCAGGACAATCCCCGCATCATTCAGATTAAGCACGATAAAGCCGTCTTTGCCCGAATACAGCTCTGTTAAGCTTGTGATTGACATCGGCTGCGCCACTGCCGAACCAACAATTATCAGCAATAATAATATTTTGTAGAACACTTTCATAATTTCTTCTCTTAATTTGTAATCAATATTTCTAAATAATTATTGGCTTCATTTAATTTTTTCAAATTCATCAGATTTTCATTGACAATTTTTTGGGAATTATTGAGATGGCTGAACGCTTTTTGAAGTTCAAGGGCTGCTTTTTCCTTATTTATCGCGATATTTTCGTCGGTTATGACAATTCCTGATGTGTATTGCTGCTTGTTGTCGTTAGAAGCGAATTTCGAGATAAATATATACGCATTAATTGCAAGAATAAGAATTGCAGCAATAGAGGCATATTTCCAAAATGAAGGAAAACGGCTAATTTTTGTGTTGCTGATTTTCGAGAGAAGTTCGCTTTCGTCGAATTCAATTTCACCAAAAGCATTGCTTTCGCTCGAAAAAAACTCGAACATATCCTTTTCGGGCGATTTTTCGTTCGCTTCGGCAAAATGCTTTCGCAAAAGAGCTTCCTCGGCGGGCGTTGTTTCGCCGTTGTAATACTTTTCTATAAGTTCATCAATGTTCATAATTATAACCGTACTTGTTAATCAAAATTTCACGAATTTTTTTTCGGGTGCGCGACAAAGTAACTTTCACAACATTTTCATCTATACCAAGAATTTCAGCAACTTCGGGGTTCGAAAATCCGTCAATATCACGCAGCTGGATAATCTGACGGGCTTTTTCGGGCAAATCTTCAATAATTTTGTATACGAGCGCTGCGGCGTCCTTGTATTCTGCGTTCTTGTATGGCGAAACGTCGCTTGTTTCCAGAACGTATGAGTATTCCTCGATATCGCTTTTTTTGTGCTTGTAGTGCTTGGATTTGAATTTGTCCAGACATATATTCATCAGCACCACAGTTGCAAATCCATCGATGTTTGCGTTACTGTCTATTTGCGAACGCTTTTCCCATATTTTAATAAATGCCTCTTGCACAGCTTCTTCGGCATCCTCACGATTGTTCAAAATTCTATAAGCAAGCCGCATCAACCTGCTTTTCATTCGTTTTGCGTGAGTTATGAACTCGCTTTGTTCCATCAATTAATATAGATAACGAAATAAAAAATAATTAGTAACAAAAATAAACAAATGAATTAATCATAAAAAATTTATTTTTTAAAGAATTAATTAAGTTGGAATTAATACGATAAAAATATATCGATAAATAATAAACGAATAGACGATTTTTCTTGCACTTGTTTTTAATTAAGACTAAATTGCATTCGAATTGCTTATGCAATTCAAGTTTTTTCAACAATAAAAGAGTTTGGTATGGCAAAGAAACTCATAGACGTAATGGATACCTCCTTCCGCGATGGTTTCCAATCAGTTTTCGGTGGCAGAGTGCTTATGCAGGATTTTCTGCCCGCTCTCGAAGCAGCAGTTGCTGCGGGCATCACCCACTTTGAATTTGGCGGTGGCGCTCGCTTCCAGGCACCTGTATTCTATTTGAACGAAAATCCATTCGATATGATGGACAAGTTTCGTTCTGTTGTCGGACCTGAGGCTAATTTGCAAACTCTTGCGCGTGGTGTGAACACCGTTGCACTGGACACATCTCCGAAAGAAGTTATAGATTTGCACGCCAAAATGTTCAAAAAACACGGCACAACTACTATTCGTAATTTCGATGCTCTCAACGACGTAAACAACTTGATTTTCAGCGGCGAATGCATTGTTCGCCACGGGCTACGACACGAAGTTGTTGTTACTTTGATGGATTTGCCTCCTGGATGCACGGGTGCCCACGACGTTGCTTTCTACAAAAAGACTTTGCGGCAGATACTTGACGCAGGCATTCCTTTCCATTCGGTTTGCTTCAAAGATGCAAGCGGCACTGCAAGCCCTCGCAAAGTTTATGAAACTATCAAGATGGCTCGCAAAATGTTGCCCGAAGGCACTCACATTCGTATGCACACACACGAAACCGCCGGCGTCTCGGTTTCCTCCTACGTTGCTGCACTCGAAGCTGGTGCCGATGGTATAGATTTAGCTGCTGCTCCTGTTTCTGGTGGCACAAGTCAGCCCGACATTATCATTATGCTACACGCTTTGAAAGGTTCAGATTTCGATTTGGGCTTGGATATAGAAAAAATCAGAGAATACGAAGAAGTATTCACCGAATGCCTGAAAGATTACTTCATTCCGCCCGAAGCAGTGCAGGTTTCGCCGATGATACCGTTCTCGCCTATGCCTGGCGGCGCGCTAACGGCAAACACCCAGATGATGAGAGATTTCAAAGTGCTGGATAAATTCCCACAAGTGATTAAAGAAATGAGAGAAGTTGTCGAAAAAGGCGGTTTTGGCACTTCGGTTACGCCCGTTTCGCAATTCTATTTCCAGCAAGCTTACAACAACGTTATGGCTGGCAAATGGAAGCAAATTGCCGAAGGATATGGCAAAATGGTGCTTGGTTACTTCGGACGTACACCTGTCGAGCCCGACCCCGAAGTCGTAAAATTAGCAGAAGAACAGCTCAAACTGCCACGCACTACCGAAAGTCCGCTTGTGCTTGCTGAACGCGACGAGAAAAAATCTATTGCTTACTGGAAAGAGCAACTCGAAAAGGAAAACATTGAACTGACAGAAGAAAACATCTTTATTGCTGTCTCCTGCCAGACGAAAGGTATTGCCTTCCTCAAAGGTGATGGCAAAGTGAATGTTCGCAAAATCTCGGAAGAGAAAAAGAAAGAAGAAGCAAAAGCGGCTCAAACAAATGGTTCGAGCAATGGCAATAGCACGCCAAAGCAGGATTACATCCCAGGTAATATACAAATTTCTAACATTCCGCCTGGATTTTTGGGTGCACCTAACACAAACCCAACAAGTGCGGTAACTAACTACAAAATCACCGTCGAAGGGCAAAGTTTCAACGTTCAAGTTCAAAGCCTGAACTAAGATAGTTTCATAGGGACATAGAAAACAATCACCGACCTTTTAGGCGTAAGCTTAAAAGGTCTTATTTTTACAATGGTCAAAAAATATCGCAATGATGAAAACCTTCGGAAGGTTTAAAGCCTTCCGAAGGTTCAAAGCTTTGAAATTACGATAAAACTTGATTGAAAAAAACAAATTTCGCTGTGATAATTCACAGACAAGAATGTCTGTGCTACCAAATTATGAAAACCTGGCAATTACGAGACAAACCTCGAAGGTTCTAATAATACACTTTTGATATAGTTTTTTTATTTTATTTTATTGAGAATATTCCGATATTTGTATTTAGACACCAGTTTGCATAGCAATGAAATGGACGAAAATTTCTCTGAATACTGCATTTTGCTTGTAAATTTCACTAATGATGAAATATTCAGCTACTATGAGAATATTAAAATTAATGTGCTTGTCGCAGAGAATTTATCCGAACTTAATACAACAGAAATTGAGCAATGCTGCGTCGTAATTATCAAATACCAGTCGGACTTGCTTTTGTTCGACAGCTTCATCGAAATCCTGAATAAATTGAACAAGCTGGATAATCTCGTCATTTTCGCCGACCCAAATGATTTCCCGCTGCTTGCCGAAAAATACCCATATTCGCTTCTGCTCGTAGATAATGAAAAATCAATAGATTATAACAAAGATAAAATTTTAAAGAAACTTAAATTCTGCACTGCTAAACGTTCCGAACAGGAATTTGAAGAAAAATACAGGAAACTGGAAGAAAAAGCCGAGCTCTACCGAACAATATTAAATTCATCGCCCGAGCCTATAATTATGATTGACGAACACGGCACCATTCTTGGTTCGAACGACTACGCAGACAACATAATGATACGCCGATTGGACAGCTACCTTGGCAAAAATCTCTACGATATGATTTCTATCGGGCTAAGCTCAATGCTTCGAGTTTATACAAAAAAAGCTAAACTTACCAAATTGCCTGCCAATTTTCTTTTTCGCCATTATGATTACGTTATCGAATACACAGTTGTTCCGATAATCCAAGATAGTAATGATTGCAAATATATAATTTTCCGAAATGACCAAACCGAACGTGAATTTGCCGAACGTGCTTTGAAATTCAATGTTGATTTGCTTTCAAAAGTGCTGAATAGCCTGCCCCTTATGGTCTGGCACCTCAACCATAATTTTGTAATTAAACTTGTCTTAGGCAAAATTGAGAACGTTGAACTACTTCAAAATATGCAAGTTGGCGAGCAGATTGGCGAAATACTGAAATCACACCCGCAGTTCTACAAAAACATTCTCGAAGCTTCACGAAACCGCACAAAATACTCCATCGAACAAATTGGGGATTACTACATAGAGAACTTTTATTCTGCAAGATATGATGAAACAAACAATTTCAGCGGGCTGACAATTGTTAGCAACGATATTACCGAAAAGATAAAAGCAGAAATCGAACTCAACGACGAACGCAGGAAATTGCAATTTGCTTTCAGTATGTCGTTCGAATTATTCTGGGAATTTGATTTCCGAACCAATATGTTCACGATACATAAAGTTAACGAGGATAAAGTGAACATCTTCCCACCGCCCGTTCTTTCAGGTAGAGAATTATTAAAATATTGCTACGACGACGAAATACCATATTTGCGTAAATTATACATTTCGTTTAAACGCGGGGAAATTACTCATACTGATTTCTTCCTGAAAATGCGCGATTACGATGGCAACGAACACTGGTTTGAAAATAAAGTTGCTGTATTTGAATACGACGACGTAACAAAGAAACCGATTAAACTGCTTGGTGCTTCGCGAGACGTTTCGGATATTGTAAAAATTGAGAACGAAATACACAAATACAGAAATTTGCTCGAAAGCATTATCAATAGCGGAAATATCTACTATCTTGTTTTAGATAGAGATATGCGAGTTGTAACTTTCAACAAAAACGCATTCGACAAACTGCTTTCGACATTAAACATATATCTCAGGCAAAGGGAGAATTTCAAACAATTCTTAAAAGATACAGAACTATCAAGAAAAATCCTTGCTTCGTTCGAAGAGTCGTTGACGGGCAAAGAAATACTATTTGAACACAACTACGTTGATTATGTGGGTGTTGATTACTGGATTGAGCACGTCTTTAGCCCAATCTATTCGCTTGAAGGGGAAGTCCAGTATGTGAACTTAATGGCTCGACCAATAAACGAACGCAAAGAAGCCGAAATTAAACGTCAGGAATCAATCCAGATGATTGAAAATGCTGCCCGAATTGCTTCAATTGGTGTCATAGCTGGCGGAATAACCCACGAAATAAGCCAGCCCTTGAATGCAATCAAAGTTGCTGCCGATGGAATTATCTACTGGAACAAGCAACAAGGACTGGCGCTTCCCGACCAAATTACAAGGCTTATTCAAAGAATTTCCAATGCAGTTTCGAAAGTCGAGGATATTATTCAGCATATGCGTTCATACTGGCTCAAATCAGCCAACCAGGAACGCCTTGAAGTGAGCGTTTCGTCGGTTATTCAGCGGGCTTTGAGCCTTATTATGCAAAAAATCAGAGCCCACGACATTTACCTGAAAATTGAAGAGAAAAAGCCCGATTTAACTATCACTGCAAACGCCTTGCAGCTGGAAATCATCATTAACAATCTCATTATTAATGCAATACAAGCAATTGACGAAAAAGAGCAAGACGAAAAAGTTATTGTCATTTCCTATGGCATCGAACACGATAAAAAGTATATTTCCATTGCTGATAGCGGAATTGGATTGCCCGAAGGTGTCTCTGTCGAGAAACTTTTCGAACCGTTCTTCTCAACAAAAAAGCAGGGCAAAGGAACTGGCCTGGGACTTGCAATTGTGAAAGTCTTCACTCAAAGAATTGGCGGGACTATCGACGCATACAACAACGAGATGGGTGGCGCAACCTTCAAAATCACGTTCGATAAATAAATGAGAAACATTTTTCATTCATTTTCGTTTATATCTTGCATAATTAAGTAAAATATTATGAATTTCGGTGGATTTAAAAATCAGTCGCAAAAAGTCTCGACAATAGCCGCAATCGTTATTGGCTTTTTGTTCTTTGCTGCGTATTTATATGTTACGGGGCTTGCCGCTCAACCAATTGTTTTGCTTCTTATTTCTGTTTTTATACTATTTTCCTTCCGCAAAAAAGCACCAATTATCGAAAAATTACTAATTGTAGTAGCAATTTTCTTAGTTTATAGTTTGCTTCGGGTGATTGGTTCGTCGATTGTGCCGTTTTTCATAGCGTTTCTGACGGCATATTTGCTTGACCCGTTTGTCGAGAAGCTCAAAGAAAGGTGGAATATTGCCCGATGGCTGTCCTCGCTTGTGTTTATATTGATAATTATCGGAATATTTTCGGCTGTGGCTGTGTTCGTATTCCCAATAATATTCGACCAGCTCGATAATGCACTCAAAAGCCTTACTGCATACGTCGATTCAGCAAGAAAATATGTCGAAAGCGAATCCTTCGTCCGAAAATTAAACAAATTCGGACTTCCCAAAAGTGCAATTCGTGAAGCGGTTCGTGATGAACTTATCCCTCGTGTGGAAGGCATCGTTAATATTATTTTCAGCAGCTTGCTTAATGTTCTGAGCAGCTTGTCGGTAATATTAACCCAGGTTGTAAATGTTATTTTAACGCCGATTATGACCTTCTATCTTTTGAAAGATTTCAGAAAATTCAAAGATTATTTGAAAGACAATCTGAAAACAAAGAACAAAAAGTTACTTAATGACTTACTCAAAGTGAATGTAATTGTAAAAAAATATATCGGCTGGCAAATTGTTGCTGCGATAATAGTTGCTACATTCTGCTCGATAAGCTACACACTATTCGATATCCCATATTCAATAGTATTGGCGTTTATTGCGGGAATACTAAATCCAATTCCGTATTTCGGTTCGGCGATTTCGATGATTATTGGGGCTTTTGTGATGCTACTGGTCGATGATGGCAATTTCTTTACCAACTTGCTGGTAATTGTTGGTTCAATATCGACAATACACTTTATCAATGCGTATTTGATCGAGCCGAATGTGCTCGGCAAGCAGGTTGGTTTGCATCCCGTAATACTCATTATCTCGCTTTTTGTATTTGGCGGGTTGCTCGGGTTGATTGGTTTACTTATCGCAGTGCCAGCTACTGCGGCTTTGATGATGTTCTACGAAGAATGGCGAAAAACTGAGTTAAATTCAGAAGAAGAATTTCAAGATAAGGTGCCAAAATGAAAAAATTAGCAGTTGTGCTGATGAGTGGCGGTATGGATTCCGCTTTGTGCGCGGCAATAGCACTCAAAGATGGTTACGAAGTTGCTGCTTTGCACTTAAACTACCAGCATAGGACGCAGGCGCGCGAAGAACGTGCCTTCAACGATATTTGCGATTTTTACGGGATTGCGCGCAGGCTTGTGGTTGATGTCGGCTATTTCAAGCAAATTGGCGGTTCGAGCCTTACTGATTTGCAGATAGATGTCCCCAAAGCTAAATTCGACAAAAACGAGATTCGGAACACATACGTTCCGTTTCGCAATGGCAATATTATGGCAATTGGGGCGAGCTGGGCTGAAACACTTGGTGCAGAAGCTCTTTTCATCGGTGCAGTGGAGCAAGATTCAAGCGGTTATCCCGATTGCCGTGCCGAATTCTTCCGCGCCTTCGAGAAAGCACTTAACTACGGCACTAAGCCCGAAACCAACATAAAAATTGTTACCCCGATTATTCTTCTTTCGAAAAAAGAAATCGTTCAGCAGGCAATTCTGCTCAATGTGCCGCTATATTTAACCTGGAGTTGCTACGTAAATGAAGATGCAGCCTGCGGCGAATGCGAATCGTGCTTGCTTCGCCTTCGTGGATTTGAGCAAGCTGGATATATAGACCCAATCAGGTATGTCAATAAAGCAAACGAGTGATTTATCGCAAGATTTTTTAGACTTATTCGTTTTTTTCTTTTGTAATTTATGGAGGGTTGGAATATGTTGAGTTCAAGCAAGAAAACAGTTTTGCTTTATTCTTCACTTTCGGTTTTGAGCTTCGCTTTGCTCATTGGATTTAGCATAATGTTTTATAATTCCTCGTTTGCTCAGTCCAAAAATGTTAAAATAGGTGCCGACGCTGCACCCGTAGTCCCATCGGAAGCGGCAAAAGCGTTCAACGATGCTCTTGTAGCAGTATCCGAAGCGGTGAAACCCACTGTTGTTGCTATTAGCGTCGAAACAAAATCACAATCTATGAATCAAATTCCTGGTTTCGAGGAATTTTTCAAATTTTTCGGTTTCCCCGAAGATGAACCGCGCCAGGAAAGACGCGGTCGTGGCGCAGGTTCGGGCGTGATTATTTCCGAAGATGGCTATATCGTTACAAATAATCACGTTGTCGAAGATGCAGTCGAAGATGGAATTAAAGTCATTACTGTTGACCAGAAAGAATTTAAAGCTAAACTAATTGGTCGCGACCCGCTTACTGATTTGGCTGTTATCAAAATAGAAGCATCAGGGCTTAAAGTTGCTCACTTTGCTAAAATTGAAGATGTGAAAATTGGGGAGTTCGTTATTGCTGTGGGCAATCCGCTCGGGCTGAACTTCACTGTTACCAGCGGAATTGTAAGTGCAATTGGGCGTGGTGCGATGGGACTTCGTCGCGACCCTTACGCTGTTGAATACTTCATTCAAACAGACGCACCTATCAATCCAGGCAATAGCGGTGGTGGGCTGTTCGATATAAATGGCAGTCTCGTTGGTATCAATTCCGCAATTGCTACTCAAACGGGCACTTATATTGGGTATGGTTTTGCAATACCCGTTGATTTAGTCCATTCCGTTGTGCTGGATTTAATCGAAGATGGGAAAATCGACCGCGGTTACGTCGGAGTGGTGATTTCTACTGTTGATGAAATTACTGCAAGAAATGTCGGGTTGCCAGATGTTCAGGGCGTTATGGTTAATGACGTGCTCAAAGATAGCCCCGCCGATAAAGCAGGAATTGAAATTGGCGATGTTATTCTTGAATTAGATGGCAAGCAGATAAATACCTCCAACCAATTGCAAAGCTACATCGCACAAAAACGTGTCGGCGACAAAGTCAAAGTTACTCTCTGGCGCGACAAAAAGAAAATCAACAAAACTGTTACCTTAGAACGACGCAAAGGTGATGATGTCGCTGAAAACGAAAGCGATGACGAACCCTCCGGCAAGAAAGGCGATACTTCTTCGAACGAACCCGTAACGTTCGACAAGTTCGGTTTCTCTGTTACTCCACTTAGTTCAGAACAGAAAAAAGAATTCGACGTAAAAAATGGCGTCTATATTTCGCGTGTCCAGCGATTTTCTCACGCTGCCGAACGCGGGCTTTCCCCGAACGGTGTTATTGTCAAAGTCGATAGAAAAGACCTTAAAACCACAGGCCAACTCAAAGACATTCTGGAAAGCAAGCAAAAAGGCGAAACCGTAATGTTCCAGGTGAAATACAAAGAACGCAACCAAATCGTTGCATTAGAAATTCAGTAATAAACATAAATTGCAAATAATTGCAAAAAGGCTGTACCTTAATTGGGCAGCCTTTTTTGTCTTATAAAAAACCTTCCGAAGGTTCTAAGCTTCGTTATTGCGAGACAACCTGATTAATACTGATATTTTTTCCTAAATAGTAGTTCAGACATTCCTTTCTGAAAAATTCATTTATTTTCAATGTGCATTGCACAAACAAAAAGAAGAAAACCTTCCGTAGGTTATGGCGATTTATGCCTATTACAATGTTCATCACACAGACAAGAATGTCTGTGCTACCGCTGATAAAAAACCTTAGGAAGGTTCAGGCGATTTCTGGTGATTGATACAATGTATATTGCACAGACAAGAATGTCTGTGCTACCGCTGATAAAAAACCTTCGGAAGGTTCCAAACCTTCCGAAGGTTATAAGCGCTGTAATATTAGACCAACCTTGAATAAAATAAGCGTATTTCTCGCCATTGGAAACCACAGACAAGAATGTCCGTGCTACCATTAAAAAAAACCTTCGGAAGGTTCATGCCCTTCCGAAGGTTCTAAGCGTTGATGTAGAGGCACGGCATACCATACCCCTACACTATCTATTTGCCAAGTTTCAAAATCAAATCTGCAATGCGGCAGGAATATCCAAATTCATTGTCGTACCAGCCAACAATTTTAACGAAATTGCCCTGCACATCAGTTAGCGACGAATCGAAAATGCAGGAATGTGGGTTGCCCACAATGTCCGTTGAAACAAGCGGGTCGGTGGAATATTCCAGAATGCCTTTCAAATATGTTTCGGAGGCTTTTTTCATTGCTTCGTTTACTTCTTCTACCGAAACTTCGCGTGAAAGCACCGCCGCAAAATCAGTAATAGAGCCATCAGGCACAGGAACTCGCACAGCATAGCCCTTCAATTTCCCTTTCAGCTCGGGAATAACAAGCCCCACAGCTTTGGCAGCACCCGTAGTTGTCGGAATAGAGTTAATTGCAGCGGAACGAGCGCGACGCAAATCTTTGTGTGGCAGGTCTAATATTCTTTGGTCGTTTGTGTATGCGTGGATTGTGCACATAAAGCCGCTTTGAATGCCAAAATTGTCGTGTAGCACTTTCACCATCGGTGCAAGGCAGTTCGTTGTGCAGGAAGCGTTGGAAATTGTTTTCTCGTTGCCTGTTAGAATGCCGTCGTTCACACCTAAAACTATTGTAGCATCGACTTCACCTTTTGCAGGGGCAGAGAGAATCACTTTCTTAGCACCACTTGCCGCAATATGGCGTTCGAGCGCTTCGCGATTTGTATAAACACCTGTCGATTCGAGCACTATATCTACATCTTTCCAGGGTATGCTCTCAATTGTCTTTTCTGCCGAAATTAATATGCGTTTGCCGTTGACAATCAATTCATTGCCTTCGACGCCAACTTCGCCATCGAAACGCCCGTGAACTGAATCGTATTTGAGCAGGTGAGCCAGTGTCGCGGCATCTGTCAAATCGTTGATGCCAACAAACTCAACATCAGCGTTTCTTTTGATAAACTCGCGGAAAGCCAAACGGCCTATTCTTCCAAAACCATTAATTGCAAGTCTTATTGCCATTTTATTTTCCTTTTTTTATTTAAACACATTATTAGTTCTCTAATAGACGCAATAATTTCTTAATATTTTCAAAATTAAGATAAAATTTCATTAACGAATGATTAATATTTTTTTATTAATTACTTCATTTGATTGCGTCCGAAGCACCACAAAATACACACCGCTGCGAACATACGATAAATTTACAGTGTGCGAATTTGCTCCATTTCGTAGCATAAATTTCTCGACTGCTATTTTCTCGCCAATTGCCGAAATTATCGCAATTTCCGCCGTCTGCTCGCCAAAATGCTCATAATCTACCTCTAAATTTTCATTTGTTGCGTTCATAACAATGTTCTTAATGTGCGGCAAATACTGAATTATAGTGAAATTGCGGGCATTGCAATATCCTGCAATCGAGAGCGAACCGTCCTTCTTCAAGGGATTTGCCTGCTTATCGGACACTATTTCAACTTGCTCGAACTTGATTGGTGTCTCGGTCGGTGTCGATAGCAACGCAATACCTTTGATTTCGAACAAAGCACCTGCCTTCTGGAAAATTTCCTGTGCCGAACCTGCTTCGAAGCGAAGCACGTCGCGTTTAAACTCAAAGTTTAAATTCTGATATGCGTCGTAGACTGCTGTGAGTGTGAGCGGTTCGAACAATAGCCGAGATAGAGTAATTGCAAACCTGACTTTTTCGGGTCGCAATTTCGGAAGTGCGGTATCGAGCCGAACAAAAATATTGAGAGTATCGCCCGGCTTTGCTACGTAATCGTCAATAATTAGCACAGGGAAATACTCTTCGGGCGGAACGTCTGCAATCAAATCGATGCTCAAAGTGTCCAGGCAATTCGTGATTTTCTCAATTAGCAAACTTGCAGATTTATTGCCAACTGTTTTTGCAGTGAACGAAACTTCGCTGCTTGTTCGATGACCTGGCTCTAATTTGTAGGTTGCAGTGTCAAATTTAAACTCGTCGCTTTCGGGAGTTGTGCCAATAATTCGAAAGTGTATCGGTTCTTCCGAATTGTTCGCAACTACAAAGGATAGCGTTTTGCGTTCGCCCATCCATACCGACGCAAAATCAAGCACCGACGGGGCAACCGACAGGTTCGGTTCGATTAATCTGCAAACAATGTTTATGTCGAACGAAGTATTGCAGGCTTTGCTACGAATTGTTATGCTCGACGAATAGAAGCCTGCTGTTGGCATAGCCGAAATATCGATCTCTATCGGAATAGCTGCCGTTGAGTTCCCAAAAATTGGAATTTCGTTCGGGGAAAGTATTTTTACGATGTTCGAAGTGGGCGGCGAAATAATTACTGTATCTTGCAGCAATCCGTAATTTGTAACAAGAAGTGTGTCCGCTATATTCGAGAAGCACTTTTCGACCTTTCCGTAGTCGATAAATGCACGGTTAGTTGCCAGAATGCTTTTACGAAATTCAGCAATAATCGGTATTTCGATTGTTTGCGGATTAATCCCTTGCGTCCGGACAACAAGCACATTCTCAAATCGCCCTTCCGATGCGGGGAAAAATCTAACGGTCAACCGCAAAGTTTGGTTCGGTGCCAATAGAATAGGTAGAGCAGGCGGCAAAATAATATTGAAAGGGCTATCGGCGTTGGCAAGCGATATAGATGAAATTGTATCTATTACAGCGGCTTCGTTTTTCAGGGAAATTTGCAAGCGTTCTTCTTTTGGGTTGCAAGTCATTATCCCAAAATTCAAAGTGTCTGCGTCTGCAGAAATAAAATTGAGGAAGGACACAAATTCAACCGGCACGCAAATATCCGTTGGGCAAACGCCTTCGGTCGCAAGGCAAATAGTGAAGTTCCATTTCCCTTCAATATCCGAACGAATTGTGAGCGGAAGCGAAATTTCCTCATTTTCCTGAATGAACAGGGGAAGGCTATGTGCAAATTCAATTTCAACGGGCAAGTCGGGTGGTATAATCTCAATTTTGCTGATTTTTTGTGGAATGTTCGAGAGTGATTTAACCGAAATACTACTTTCAGATTGAGTTCCGACCATACTTGCAAGGCGAATTTCGTTCGGAAATGCTTCGAGCCGACTTTCAACGGCAAAACCTCTAACTATAAGAGAGATTTCTCTATCGCAAGGTTCGTATCCAATCGCGATTGTGTCGGCGAAGTTGCCTTTCTGCCTGATTGTAACATCAAGCACATAATTTTTCTGCTGCGATGCCGGAATTTCCTGCGTTTCAGCCGAAATAGAAACAATTTGACCGTCGAGGAATACGCCTTCCATCAGTGCCGACAAGTTTCCAAGATTATTCAATGTAACTGATTTTTGCAGCGTTGCACCAACGCAAACTGTATCCAAATCAATTGTAACAAAGCTCGGCGAAATCAAAGGTGAATTGAAATTTGCCCGCAAATCTATGTAATACGGGTTTTTCTGCCCGAAAACACTTGTCCCGTCGTTGTTCAGGATTTCAAGGCGTGCTGTATTGCCCCCGCCCGCAGTTGCATCGTTAGCGACAATCAAGGTGTCGCTTTGCCCAATTTCAATTGTTGCGGGAATAGGTTGTCCGCTTGCAAATCCTATTATTGAAAATGATGGGTTCGCAGCAGTAAAATTAATGCTCGAAATAATCAGGTTTGCGTTGCCTGTGTTTTCAATCGGTATTCGAAATTCCGCGCTTGTGGCACAATCGATAGACCTCACAAGTTCCCGTGGTGCATTTAATATTGGCGAAACTGCATAGGCACGAATAGTTACGAACTTTACATTGTCGCAAAGTTTAGTTCTAACCTCGAAAGTAGCATTATACCAGCCCGTGTCAGGCGGATTAATCGAAAAATTGGTAGCAACAGGAATTTCGGATAATCTGATGGGTAAATTAGTTGCCACTTGAATTGCGGGACTACCGGAAATTTGCTGAATTCGTTCTAATGTGTCGATAGTGGTGCTCGTCCAGTAGAAAGTCGCAACAGTCGGAAATCCACAAGCGATTGGATTGAGCACGATTTCGTATTTATCTGCCTGCAATTCGGAGTGGACGGAGTTGCCTTCGAGCGGAACGATAATAATTTTGCCGTTGAGTTGTATATTTAGCTGAGCGTATTTCATACCTAAGGAACCTGGTTTGAATTGAATGATAATCGGAAAACTCTGGCAAGAAGCGAGGTTTTCTTCCGTCGAGAATGGCGAGATTATCTCAAAATCGTTGGAATTAAGTCCGGTGATGTAAAATTGAGCAACTGACGGATAAAAAGATAGGTTCTTAACCCAGACAGTATCGAGCGGGAAGTGCCCCACGCAAACATTCCCGAATGAAACACTTTGCGGATTGGCAGACGCCGAAGGTGGAGAAAGTTTGTATATGCCTTCGCCCACAACCCAGCCGTTAGTTGGAGTGATGAACCAGATGTCATCAAGATTGCCTTCGTCGATACCGCAATTGTATTCAGCCCAGGAGAGCCCGCCATTGCTTGTGTAGTACACCTGACGGTCGTATCCACACGCCCAGCCCGTAGTTGCCGAAGTAAGAAAAGTGCCAAATAGCGGTGCACGGACAATTGTTCTATTCCACGAAGTGCCATAGTTGGTGGAGAATAGTATTCCGCCTACGTTCCCCGAACCCGAGCAAGTAGTGCCTGCCGCCGGCACAAAAAATGAATTACCCTGATGGGTTATTTCTTCGTGCCACACTTTCGACCCCGTATAGGAATGCACGAACCAACTTTCGCCCATATTAGTTGTTTTCCAGATAACGCCACTACTTGCGGCATAGCCGTTCCCATCGGGATAAACAATGAGGTCGGTCATACCTGAATTTGGCTCGTTTGCAAGGAAAAGCGTCCAGGTCGCCCCGCCATTGGTAGTGCGGTAGAAACGCTGAACATCATCGGCACAGCCGCCGCCCACAACCCAGCCTGTATCGGCATTGAGAAAATAGCAGCCCCAATACGATTGGAGTTGGTCAGGTGTGATATCATACCAGGTCGCCCCGCCATCGTAAGTCTTGAAAATGCCTTCCACACCCGAGGTGTAGCCAATTTGCAAGGTTGGGAAGTGAATATGTTCGAGATGATACGCACCTTGAACAATCGAGCCCCGCCAGGTTGCGCCACCGTCTGTTGTCCGCACAACCATACCATTAAAGCCACAAGCCCAGCCGTATTGCGGATTATATGGATGGAAATATATATCAAGCCAATAGTTTGTATTGTATGGCGCCGGCAAATTCACCTTTTCCCAGTAACCAAACGGCAGCAAGTTCGCTGTTGCAAGTAAGAATATTATAATCGATAAAAACCTTTTCATATAAATCAAATAATTATTAATTATTTAATATAGAAACATAAACCAAAAAATTATTTGATTTTTATCCGAATGTTAAATATATTTACAAATAAAAGCGTTTTTTGAAACGTCCTAATTAAACGCACGCAAGCAAACTCAATAAATTAGTCGAGAGGTCTTTATGAAAAAAGCAGTCATTATGGCAGGTGGTTTTGGCACAAGACTACGCCCGCTTACAATGAACATTCCAAAGCCAATGGTGCCAATTGTTAATATCCCAATGATGGAACATATAGTTAATCTACTTAAAAAGCACGGCATTAATAAAATCGTTTCGTTGCTTTACTTCCAGCCAGAGAAAATCACAAGTTACTTCGAGGATGGCAGTCGCTTCGATGTTGATATGGATTATGTTCAAGCAGCAGCTGACTATGGAACAGCCGGAAGTGTAAAAAACGCTTACGAATTTCTCGACGAGCGTTTTATTATTATCAGTGGTGATGTGCTTACCGATTATGATTTGACTAAGGCAATTGAATTTCACAAAAGCAAGAACGCAAAAGCAACTATTTTGCTTACTCGCGTCGATACACCACTTCAATACGGTATTGTTATGACAGACGACGATGGCAAAATCACCCGATTTTTGGAAAAGCCTTCCTGGGGACAGGTGTTCTCTGATACTATCAATACAGGCATCTACATTTTAGAACCCGAAGTGCTCGATATGATACCGTATCGCGAAGAATTCGATTTTAGCAAAGATTTGTTCCCCAAAATGCTCGAACTCGGAATGCCGCTCTATGGCTATATTGCCGATGGATACTGGCGCGATGTCGGCAATCTTGATGAATACATTATCGGGCAATACGACGCTCTTACGGGCGTGATAAAAGTTGAGAAAAAAGGCACCGAGCAAGGCAACCTGACACGCGGCAACAACTGCAATATTGCCCCGACTGCTAAATTTGGGGGTAAAGTGCTTGTCGGCAACAATGTTACAATCGGCAAATATTCCGAACTTATCGACTGCACCATCGGGGACAACTGCGTAATTGGCAACGGTGTTAAATTAATCAGGGCAACGCTCTGGAATAATTGCAAGCTCGGCGATTTCGTCAAAATGACCGATGATGTGGTCTGCAATAACGTCGAAATTGGCAATTCTGTTGTCGTCGGCGAAAATGTTTTCATTTCCGACAATTGCAAAATCGGGGACAATGCAATCTTAAAATCGAACATAAAATTGTGGCCCGACAAACAAGTTGAGGAAGGTGCTTCGGTTTCGTTCTCGTTAATTCAGGAAGAAAAATGGCAACGCGAAATATTTACAGATGCACGAATTTCCGGTATATCGAATATTGAAATACACCCCGATTTCGGCACAAAATTAGGTGCGGCGCTGGGACTTGCTTTCGGAGCGAAGGCGCTACTGCTTGCTTCGCGCGACCCATCGAACATTTCGCGCATTATGAAGCGTTCGATTACTGCCGGGCTTGCCTCAGTCGGCGTTAACATTAGCGACTTGCAAACTACTTCTATTCCGCAAACTCGTCAGGAATTGCGTACCGGTCGCTACGATGGCGGGCTTCACGTTAGGCGTTCCCCACGCGACCCCGACCAGACCGATATCATCATCTTCAACAAAGATGGCAGGGATATTTCTATCAATATGGCGAAAAAAATCGAGCGTTTCTTCTTCGGCGAGGACATCAAACGCGTTCATTATTCCCAAATTGGCAAAATCTCTTATCCCGAAAGGACTAATGAAATCTACATAAATCGTTTTCTTGATTCGCTTGATGTAGAATTAATCCAAAATCGCAAATATAAATTGCTTGTCGATTATTCATACGGACTTGCCTCGACTATTCTACCAAGCTTGTTGGGTAAGTTGCGTGTGGAGGCAATTTCGCTGAACAACTATGTTGATTCGACAATGTTCCATCCCGACCCGCTTTCGCAGCATTCGACAACCGACGAAACGGGCAAAATTATGCGTTCGCTTGGTTACGAACTCGGATTTAGAATAGAATCGGGCGCTGAAAAAATCTCTATAATCGACGAAAGAGGCACCTGGTATCATCCAATGCGTTTGCTGTCGATTGTAACGAAGCTCTTTTTGGAGACAAACCGCCATCGCGAGCCATACAAAATTGCGGTTTCTATTGTTGCGTCGCAAGAAATCGAACAAATTGCGAAGGATTACAACGTTGAGGTTGTCCGCATCAAGAATTCTCACTCTGCGATGATGGACGCAACGCTCGACGACGCTGTTTTGTTTGTTGGTGGAGTTTGGGGTGGATTTATTTTCCGCGATTTTCTATTTGCATCCGACGGAATGTATTCGCTCGGCAAAATACTTGAAATGCTCGCACAAACTAATTGCAAGATTTCCACTCTCGACGAAAAATTACCGCATCGCTTTGTTTATAGCAGAGATGTTAGCGTTCCGTGGAATGCCAAAGGCACTGTGATGAGACACGCAATGGAACACTCGGAAGGTATGCAACGGCAATTGGTCGAGGGTGTGAAGGTGTTCGATGGCAATACCTGCGCACTTTTGCTACCATCGAAGGAACGCCCTATATTCACTGTTTACGGAGAAGCGGACGACTACGAAACCGCCGTCTCGCTATGCAACAAATACGCCAATCTTGTCGAGAAATGGAAAGAAGAATAAGGTGTTCGTAGCCTTCCGAAGGTTCCCGCCCTTCGGAAGGTTCTAAGCCTTGAAATATATAACCAAGATTGAATAAAACAAACCTTTTTCGCACTGTTAGAAACCACAGACAGGAATGTCTGTGCTACCGTTGATTAATATACCTTCCCTGGCTTATAGCAGTTTATTCTAATTAATTATTATTTCACAAGTTAATTTAGTATATTTGTAGCTTGTAATTTTGGCTAAAATTTGAAAAATGGAAAATTTTCGCAACTTTTGTATTATTGCTCATATAGACCACGGAAAATCTACTCTTGCCGATTGCCTTCTGATGCGGACCGGCAGAGTTACCGAGCGTGAGATGGTTACCAACCAGATTCTCGACGACAACCCGCTCGAACAAGAACGCGGCATTACCATCAAACTTCACGCTATTCAAATGGACTACACTGCTCGCAACGGCAAGCAATACACTCTAAACCTGATTGATACTCCCGGACACGTCGACTTTTCCTACGAAGTCTCCCGCTCGCTCGCCGCTTGCGAAGGTGCTATTTTGGTTGTCGATGCCACCCAGGGCATCGAAGCACAAACTATCAGCAATCTCTACCTTGCTATCGAACATAATCTGGAAATTATTCCCGTTATTAATAAAATTGACCTTCCGAGCGCCGAAACCACAATCGACAAAGTTAAGCAGCAAATTATTGATCTTATCGGCTGCAAAGAAGAAGAAATTTTGCTTGCCTCGGCAAAAAAATCCATCGGAATTGACGAAATTCTCGAAGCAATCGTCGAGCGCATTCCTCCGCCGAAAGGCGACCCATCGGCACCGCTTCGCGCTTTGATTTTCGATTCTGTCTTCGATTCCTATCGCGGCGTGATTGTCTATATCCGCGTTTTCGATGGTGTGCTTCGTGAAAACGACAAAATCTATTTTATGGCAACCGATATGACCTACGACGTTGAAGAAGTAGGCATTCTCTATATGAAACGAAACCGCACAGGCGAACTTTCCGCCGGTAATGTCGGCTATTTCATCGCTAATGTTCGCGATTTGCACGATACAAAAGTTGGCGACACAGTTACACTTTTCAAAAATCGTTGCACTGAACCTATTGCCGGCTTCAAAAATGTCAAGCCGATGGTGTTCAGCGGCATCTATCCTGCTGATTCCGACGACTTCGAGGATTTACGCGAAGCGCTGGCAAAACTTTCGCTTAACGATTCGGCTATTCATTACGAACCCGAAACTTCAAGCGCTCTGGGATTTGGCTTCCGTTGCGGTTTTCTTGGGCTTCTGCATATGGAAATTGTTCAGGAACGCCTTGAACGCGAATTCAATCAGAATATCGTTACAACTGTTCCAAACGTTCGCTATAAAGTTATCAAAACCAATGGCGAGGAAATTTTTATTGAAAATCCCGCTCAATTGCCAAGCCCCGTCGAAATTGAGGAAATTCAGGAACCTTACATCAAAGCCCAAATCATTACTCCAAGCGAGTATATCGGCAATATTATGAAGCTATGTATGGATAGACGCGGCACCCTAATCAATACTCACTATCTATCTGCCGACCGCGTGGATATGAGCTGGGAATTGCCGCTTGCCGAAGTTGTTTTCGATTTCTACGATAAATTGAAATCTACTTCTCGCGGATATGCTTCGCTCGATTATGAATTCAATGACTATAAGCCCGGCGACCTTGTAAAATTGGATATTTTGATTAATGGCGACCAAGTCGATGCACTTTCCTCAATTGTTCACCGCTCCAAAGCTTACGAATGGGGCAAAAAGCTTTGCACTAAGCTCAAAGACCTTATCCCTAGCCAGATGTTCGAAGTTGCTATTCAGGCGGCTATCGGCTCGAAAGTTATCGCTCGAACCAATGTCAAAGCACTTCGCAAAAACGTTCTCGCAAAGTGTTATGGTGGCGATATTTCCCGTAAACGCAAACTTTTAGAGAAACAAAAGGAAGGCAAAAAACGTATGAAACAGGTAGGGAATGTCGAAATTCCGCAAGAAGCGTTCCTTGCTGTTCTTAGTATTGATAAAGATTAATTAATTGGAATAAATTATGAAAAAATTCATTGTTTCTGCTTATCGTCGATACAAAGACTACAAAGCAAATAAAAAGAAGCCACAGACGTTCGCCGAACACGTCGTTTCGTGGATTAAAACAATCGTCGGTGCAATTATCTTTGTGATGATTATCAACGGGCTGCTTATTGCTTCGTTTGTTGTGCCGACGGGCTCGATGGAGAGAACCGTTCTTACGGGCGATTTCCTCTTCGTCAATAAATTGATTTTCGGACCATCTACGCCTCAGATTATCCCGTTTGTGAATATACCTTTGCCTTTCTATAAATTCCCCGGGCTGCGAAAACCCGAGAAGAACGACGTTATTGTGTTCATTTTCCCCGGCTACCGCGATGAAGTAGAAGCCTCAGAATTTCAGTATTACTTGAAGCGATGCGTTGCAACTGCCGGCGATACTCTGCAAATCATCAACAATGTGCTTTACGTCAATGGTGTTGAGCAGAAACTACCGCCTAATGCAGTTGTCAGCAGCAATCCACTCCGCGACCCGATGGAAACACTTCGCACCTTCCCCAAAGGTCGCAACTGGACACACGATAACTACGGACCAATTCGTATCCCAAAGAAAGGAGATGTAATTAATCTCTCGCTCGACAACTTAGATGAGTGGGATATTTTCATCAAACGCGAAGGAAACGATTTGAAAGTCGAGGGCAACCAAATTATTATCAACGGCAAGCCAACGGATAAATACATTGTTCAACGCGACTATTGCTTCGGAATTGGCGACAACCGCGATTTCAGTCTCGATAGCCGCTATTGGGGTTTTATTCCTTACGACAATGTGCTTGGGAAACCGCTTATTATCTACTGGTCCTGGGAAATTAAAGATGCTTTCGACCGTCCCTATGGTTTAATTGACAAAATTAAGAATATTCGCTGGAATAGATTATTAACAACTGTTAGTTAAAATGAGCACTATTGTAAGCTCGTTCAAAAATAGTTGCGGGCGTGATATAAATTTAGAAATTGTTGATAATTCCAATAGAACAAAAAAAACGCTGTTTTTGTTTCTCCACGGGTTCAAAGCGTTTCGCAACTGGGGATTTTACCCATATCTTTGCGAAAAAGTAGCTGAAAACGACTTCATCGCTGCTCGCTTTGATTTCTCGCTTTCGGCGGTTGCCGATGGCGAACGCTTGATTTACATTCCCGAACTCTTTGCCCAAAATACCGTTTCGCAAGAATTGCAAGATGTTCAGGATTTTCTTTCGGCTCTCGAAAACAAGCAAATTCCGATAGATTATCACAGCTGGGACGGCGAAATTGTTCTTTGCGGGCATTCGCGTGGTGCCGCCATTGCAATTCTTGCGGCAAATTTCTCCCCACGTATAAAAAAACTTGTTCTGCTATCGCCCATCGCGACTTTCGACCGATATTCCGACCGTCAGAAAGACCTATGGCGGCGAAATGGCTACGTTGAATTCAAATTAGTTCATTCTCAACAAAAATTGCGAATTAATTACTCTTATCTTGAAGATATTTTGCTAAATGCTGATAAATTCGATTTGCCAAAAGCAATTTCCAGAGTTACGCAACCAATTTTGATTGTTCACGGCAAGCAGGATTTAACTGTTTCGCCGAAAGAAGCATACGAACTTGCCCATAACGTGAAGAACAAGGAGCAACTTCGCTTCCTGCTGCTCGACCGTGCGGGACACGGGTTCAACTCGTCTCACCCGTTCGACCAATCAAACCAGGTGCTTGAAATGCTTGTTGTTGAAGTAGTTAATTTCATTAAAGAAAAATGAAAAGCAAACCATACATATTGCTGCTTTTGCTGTTGCTTGCGAGCTGCGAGCTGATTGTTATCAAAGCACCGCCTAAGGAACGCACTCAGCGAGTGGAACTCTCGCAACGCTCGCCGCTAAGCGTAGTGATGCTTTTCAAAGCCGAACTCGATAGTAGCAACGTCTTTGGTGCTATGTCGCTTATTGCTTCGCCCGAAAAAACGAAATACCTTGCCGAGCAACGTTACGAGCGCATTACTGATATTACGCGCGTCCGCCGAATTTTGCATAATAAAAAGATTACCGAATATAAAGCCAATCCCGTTGCAGACGATATTTCAATTGTTAGTTTGGAACTTAACTGGTTGGAGAAAATTAACTTTGTCGCGGCAAAAATTGATAGCCAGTGGTATGTAACTGATTTTAAATATCCCGCGGAATAATTTATTCAAGAATTATCTTTTGTATTTTTGATTGATTTGAATTGCTGAATTTGGCAACAAACAATCCTTTCATCGGCACTTTCGAAGCAAGCTCAATTGCCGACGCATTTCTAATATCCGCATTGTAAATGAGTTCGCCCAATAGATTGTAAATTTCTAAATTGTCGTATTTCCCAAAGCAATTGCTCAAATAGAACGTGTTGTTTGCAAAGAATATTTCTTCATTTTCAGATTTTTCGCTTATAGAAGTATATGCAGAAAGCTCGAAAATATGCCCATAAGGCGAAATTCCTTTTAGATTTTTCATTGCAATAGTAGGTGAGTGCTTATTCCCTTGCTTCGGCTCTAATACTAAATGAGCAACTACGCCCGAATTGTTTATTAGATTTGCTTTGTCCACGGTTCCAAGCGAGAATTCTATCGAACCTTCCGAAGCTTTCCACATCGAAAAACAAGCTTCGTTGCCATCGAGCAATCCCGCGGGCTCAATCCCCGAAACTTCGAAGTCTTGCAAATCCGGTATTTCTATTGTTCCTGCAAGCGACAGATAAGGTTGATAAGTACTAACATAAATGGGAAGCACAATACTGCTGTTTGTTTTCTGAACAACTACCTTCGGTAGCTTTATTTCATAATTAGTGTTGTTAATTATGCTGCCGACGGGGTGTTGCTTGTCGTAATTGTAAGATATCACTAAATTATCAATCATATTGACTTCGCCGTTTCCATCGCAATCTGCGTAGGTTGCTGCGGCGGTATCCCACGCAATCACAGGCTGAGGTGCCCAGAGAGTGCTTGCAGGTTCGCGCTTGAAACTACGCATTTGCTTTGTGTTCGGTCCCAAACCCAAATAATAGGAAACAGTTGCAAAATCAAGGTGGTTTACAATTCCGTCGTTGTTGGCATCGCCAGGCCAGACATTGACGAAGCTATGAATTGTGTAGCTAAAGCTTGTTGTGGGCAGGTCGATAAGTTTCAGTTGCCCATCGCTAACAACTGTTATTCGTGGATTGATTAAACTGAAAGTAACAACATCGAAATGTGGTGCTGCGGGTATAACAACGAATTTGAGATTAACAACTTTTGGATTGTCGGGGGCGTTTGTATCGCGAGTGTAGTCCATACCCGAGCTTACCACCAATCTACCGATATCGGTCGAAGCGTCGGGCAACGATAGAACAAGCGTTTTCGTTGTGCTGCCGAAATTGCCGCGTTCCCACTCAGAGAAGCGAATGAATTGCGTTTTGTCGTAACGCAGTTCGAACGAAACGTTAGTGCATTTTTCGATGTTTTCGGCAACTACATCGATGCTGAATAAATAAGTAGCCGTAACAAACTTGCTTCGGGACGAATCGACGTCCCGCCTAACGAAATTAAGCGATTGAGCGTGCAGGCTTGTTGCCGCCAAAAGTAATAATGTTAATATGTAAACAATTTTTCTCATTCTCAAATTAATTAGCAATTGATATGCCAGAAATATCAATTTTCGTTAATATTCAGCAATTTTTTTGCTAATTTTGCTACAAGTTTATCCATTTCTTCCAGTTTATCTTCATTTAATATATCGGCAACTGTTTTAATTTTCTCAACATCATTTTCGTTAATTTTATAAAGTGTAAGTGAAATTTCTGCGGCTTCGGGCAATTGCTCGTAGCTTCCCGCAATAAAATAACCTACCTTGAATTTGCGTAAAGCGTCTATTTCGTTCAGCGTCGGCAAATTGTAATTTTCCACAACGTATAGTTTGAATAAACTATACAGACTATCGCGCGTTTCGAGGTCGTAAACAACGAAATCTCGGGAATTTTTCGCTACTTCGAAAATTGCTTCGAGTGCAGAATACGAGCTTGTAATCCGCGCATCATACAAATTCCAGGGTCTTATGCCAATAGGCAGGCTAAATCCAATTCCCGTAAGAATTAGCGTCGGTGCGGGTTTCACATTCAAATTCCCTATTTGATTAGAATATAATTTATTGTTGCCTTTTGCATCGGCAAATGCCCTTTGAGTGGCAGTTAGCAAAGACGGGTCGAATAGAGCCCGGTCGGTGGTTGCCTGGTGGTAGTTTAAATGTGCGAACCCTTCGCCCGTCTGACGTTTTGACGTATCCGCAACATCGACAAGCACGAGTTCCACCCGCAACATATTGATAAATCTATCCGCCCGCATAAAAGCAACTTCATCGGCACCTGCAATTTTGGCGATATCGAGCAGAATGGGCTTTTTGCCTTCGTCGTAGAATCTCTGGGCTATTGTGTCTCGCTCGGGTTTCTCGACGAAATCGTATTTGCCCGTAAGCCGTGTCGCAAGCGACAACGCAGCGTCCGCCTTTGTTTCGGAAACGTCTTCCGTCGTTATGTTCCTTCCCGCAATGTAGTTGCCAAGCATAATTTTTCTTTTCTCAACTTTGGCAGAACACCCAATAATAACAAGCATAAGCAATAATAATGCTAACTTTTTCATTTTATCCTCAATAACTTCTACTAATACTTTGCCTTGTTGCTGCAATAATTGCATCATACCCGCCGAAAGCAACATCTTTGTAGTAAACAAACGCCAAAAACGAATGGTCGTTGACGCTTGTGTTGCCTTCGTATTGGTCGGTTGAATAACGCACCGCACGATTTCGGTAAAAGTCGAATTCACCCGTTGCGTAGAGATAATTATGCACTCCACGCCGCACCCACGCCCGCAATTTATAATAACGGTCGGCTTCGTCGAAGTGCATTATCCAGCGAAAATCGGGCTTCCAATTGTTGAAAGTGCCAATTATAAACACATCTTCGTTTGTAATTACGCCGTCGGGTTCGAGCAGGAACTCCAAATAAATATAGTCGTTTGCATAGTTCGGGACGCGGCTTGTTATCATCATCCCTTCGTTGTCGTATTCGTTGAAGGTGCCGTTGCGTCGCAAATCCGATAGTGGCAGTCGTTGCTCGACGACTCCTCGTGGGAAGTACCCAAGATTTGTCAAATCCAGCACTCTATACTCGTTTTCGGCGGGCACCCCTTCAATCCTGAAAAACTTCCTTGCTCCAATAAATCCCGAAATGCTACGGCGGTATTTGTATTTATAAAGAAAAGAGTAGTCGTCGATGTCGTTTCTATCGGTAATTACAAGTGGTTCTTCCCAGCGATTATTTTTGTAAAGCACGCAGGTATGCACATTATTATCCAGCAGGTTCAACTTTGACCAAACTTGCACATCAAAATTATAACTCGTAGATGAAACATTGTATTTCGTCGAATACATACTGTTCCAGATACTCATCGACGCCTGGGCACGCGGTTCGACTACGAAGAATTTTGCTTCGGCAAATTCCTCTTTGTCATCGTCGTAACTATAAAATTTCACTTTCCAGTTGCCCGAATACTTGATTGGAATGCTGAAATCAGGGAAAGTGAAGTACCCGCGATGTGAAAAATATGGGTTGGTGTATCCCGCCACATCCCATCGAATATTGCTAAACCGACGATGGTATAATTCTTGATAAAATATGTTCTCGGTTTCCTTCCAGTCGGCAGTGCAATGGACAAACCGAGCATATAAATTCGGCGGAACATTTGCAAATATATCGAGTTCCACGGTGATTTTTTCGCTGCCGATATTGGTCGAATAGCCAGAACTGTTGTTCAGCACAAGCACAGGTGGCAGGGTTTCGTTGTCTCCGTAAATGCGAACGCCCCGCAGCAGTGCATCGTGCTTTGGGTCGAATTTCGCTTCCTGCCCAATTAATGAACCCGCAAGCAGTACGAGCAGTGTATAACTTATCCCAATTGCTTTCATTATTATACTTTCGAAATTATTGCGTTCAAATTAAAGTAATTTAATATATAATGACGATTAATTTGCAAGTAGATTAATAAAATAAATGAAGTGGAGGTAAAAGTTAGTCGAAAACAAATTTTAATCTGTTGGAAATCTTGTTCTTTTTGATATTAAGATATTATTATTTAAATAAAGATATTATTAAAATAATTATTATATTTAATTTTCAATGTGAGATTATTTATTGCTTTTGAAATTTATAGGAATAATATGAAAACTACGCAAGAACATAACGAAAGAATGGCTAAAATGACATTCGCTTCTGTTTACCCACATTATGTTAATAAAGTTGTAAGCAAAGGTAGAACAAAAGAAGAACTTCACCAGGTAATTAAATGGTTAACAGGATTTGATGATGCTAAAATATTTGAACTGATAGAACAAAACGTTACTTTTGAAGAGTTTTTCGAAAAAGCTCAATTAAATCCAAATGCACATTTGATAAAAGGTGTGATTTGCGGCTATCGTATAGAGGAAATTGAAAATGAACTGACAAGAAAAATCAGGTATTTGGACAAACTTGTTGATGAATTAGCCAAAGGTAAAAAAATGGGAAAAATACTGAGAACAGGGGAATAGGGAATTTCGCAATTGTAAAAAAAGAAAAATTGAGTGCTTTTCATTTATCTTGAAAGCAAATTCCGAATATTGTTTTCAACACTGACTTGCTTTATTCTTCCACAACTTCCCATAAATTTTCTAATTCTTTGCAGCATCTTTTATAGGAAGAGTGAAATAAAAAGTTGTCCCTTTTCCGATTTCGCTTTCAGCCCAGATTTCCCCGCCGTGCTTGTTTATGAACTCTTTGCAAACAATCAGACCAAGCCCGGTGCTCAATTCGCCCTCCGTGCCGGGACGCGAAATCTTTTTGTCCAGACTGAATAATTTCGGCAAATTATCCTCATCTATCCCAATTCCCGTGTCTTTCACAAATAAACAAATCTCGGATTTCTTTGCGGGCTTACATCCTAATAGCACGTGACCGCCGCGGTGTGTGAATTTTATCGCATTCGTTACAAGGTTGCGATAGACTGCCCCCAGCATATTTTCGTCGGCAAACACCATAATATCGTCAGGCACTTCAATATCGACTTCAATGTTTTTGGCTGTTGCTTGCGGTTGCGAAATCAACTTCACTTCCAATAGTAGATTTTTCAGATTGAACTCATACGGTGTGAACTCAATTGTTCCCATTTGCGAGCTAGACCACACAAGCAAATTGTCCAGCAGGTGGTAAGTGTTCTTCGAAGCATTCTTCAAGTTGTGAATTGCTTTTTTTCGTTCGCTGTCGCTCATTTTTTCGTAAAACCTATCCAGAAGCTCGGCATTATTAATAAGAGTAACAAACGGATTTCTCAAATCGTGAGCAATTATCGAAAAGAACATATCTTTTGTCTCGTTTGCATAACGCAATTTTTGCTCGGAATCCATCAATTTTTCATTCAGCTCTACTAATTTTTTCGATTCATTCGATAAGTTTTCGTTCAGCATTTTAAGTTCGTAATTTGATTCTTCGAGCTGTTGCAGCGTATCGTTCAATTCTTTTGTCCGTTCTTTGATAATATTTTCAAGATTTTTGTTTATTTCTTGAAGTTGCTGTTCGGCAATTTTTCTGCTATGAATATCACGAATTGTTCCAATAAATCCTTGAACCTCATTATCCTCATCATAGAACAATGAGATATTAAGAGAGACCCAAATCTTCGACCCATCTGCCTTGTAATGCTCCACCTCGATAAATCTATTTTTCCCGTTTCGCTCTTCAAGCAGCTCCTCCAAAGCCTTTTCTATCTTCTGGCAAGAATGCTCAGTGAACAAATTGCTCAAAGATTTGCTCTTATACTCGCTAATTGTGAAACCAAATGTTTTGAAAACAGACGGGCTAACGAAAGTAATTTGCTTTTCTAAATTTAAAGTAATTACAACATCATTTATATTATTTGCCAATCGGCGGTATTTTTCTTCATTCTCTTTCAGTATGTTAGTAATTTTAGCTTGATTTTTCATATTCCTGTATAAAAATACAATTACGAAAATGAATACTACCGCTATTGGCAATGCACTGCTGCTAACGACATCAAAATACCAGGTGCTTGCGTAAATATCAACGCCTATTGCACCAACAATTTCACCGCTATTCGGATTTACAACAGGCACCAGCGCACTAACAAACGTCCCCCACTCATCGGTGTAAGGTCCCACAACGACAGGCTTTTGCTCGTCGAAAACATCGAGGAAGCCTTGCGGTGCATTTTTGTAGATATCTCCGGGATTTGCTTCTTTTTTGCGTAGCTTAGCTGTATTGCCGCAATCAAACAAGAAAAATAGCGCGCCTTCCTCGTTTCTCTTGAAGCCGTATATATACCTGTATTTTTTGTTTATCTTGAAAATTTCGTATGCACGCGATTTAACTTGCTTATAAAAGGGATTATTGATATCATCTTTGGTCCCGGACAGCAGAAACAGGTCTCCGTTTTGTATTATCTTTGATATAAAGATTGCATTTGTTAAATGATTTTGCCTCAGCTTGCTATCTTCATAAACTAATAATTTGTATACTGCAAATATTCCAATTAATGCAACAACAATTATTGCAACGAACCAAATAATAGACTCTTTCTTTTTTTTCATTTCAAGTCGTAATAGTTGAATATTTAAATTATACGACTTCATAGAAAATATTATGCCAAAAATTTCAATTAAATATTGCCGTTTTTAGGTAGCGTGAAATATATTACTGTGCCTTTGTTTGGCTCACTTTCAGCCCAAATTTGTCCGCCTGATATTTCGACGAATTCTTTGCAAAGTAGCAAACCCAGCCCCGAACCGCGTTCGCCTGCTGTGCCTTGCGTGGAACGTGCCTTCGACATTTCGAAAAGCTTCTCCAAGCGTTCCTTTTCAACGCCAACACCGCTGTCTTTGACGAACACAACAATGTAGTTCTCGTCGAAATTATCATCTGCACCAATCAAAACTGTCCCGTAATGAGGTGTAAATTTAATTGCATTGCTCAATAGATTTCTTATTACAGTGTCAATCAAATTTGTGTCGAAATACGCTAAAAGCTCGTTAGGAACTAAATTGTTGATTTGTATCTCTTTGTTCTTTGCTGTTTGATGGAATAGTTTTACATTTTGTTCGACAACTCCGTAAATTGGCTGAATAAATGGTGTGAATTCAATCTTTCGCATTTGTGCTTTAGCCCACGTAAGCAGATTTTCCAGCATTTCATAAGTGCGTTTTGAGGTTTCATACATAACATTCAGCATTTTTTTTAGTTCGTCGGGCTTCATATCATCAAAATAGAATAGTATTGTTTCCAATAGACTTCTTGATGAACCTATTGGATTACGCAGGTCGTGCGCGACTATGGAAAAGAATTTATCTTTGGTATCGTTAATGTGTTTCAATTCTTCTTCCGAACGAATTAGTTTTTCGTTCAGTTCAGTCAAACGAATACTTTCGCGTGCGATTTCCTCATTGAGGTTTTTCAACTCATAATTCGAAACTTCTAAGCTTTCCAAAGCTTGCTTTAACTCAAAAGTTCTTTGCTGAACCTTTTCTTCGAGAGTTCGGTTCAGTTCAAGGATTTCTTCTTCTGCTTTTTTCCTGTCTGTAATATCTCTGCAAATTCCTTCGTGAAAAATAATATTGCCATTTTCATCTTTTATGTATCTTGGGTGGTCTTCTACCCATATTATTGTCCCGTCTTTTCTTTTCAGTCTGTAAACGTCTACTTGGCTACTAAACATTGTGCTTTTCTCGAAAATTTCATCTCGTTCTTCTGGGGCAACATAAATTGCCTCGGGAATGTATATTGATTTCAATTCCTCCAAGCTTTCATAGCCAAGCATCTTAATAAATGCGGGGTTTGCATCGACAAACCGTCCATCAGGGGTTGAGCGGTAATATCCATCAGGCATTGTTTCGAACAAGCTGCGGTATTTAGCTTCGCTTGTTTTTAATTCCAAATTCAATTGTTTCTGCACCCTGTGGCTTCTTATAAGTATTGAAATTATTACCAGCAAAAGCAAAATTATTGTAAACAAAAACCACACAATGGTCTTATTCATTTCATAAAATGATTTCGGGTTATTTATAATTATGCTATTGTTTGGCAAAGAATTTGGATTAATATCAAACTTAACTAAATAGTTGTAATCAAACATATAGCGATTAAGCCCATTATGGCGAATAGCGATATTTCCGATTTTTTCGCCTTCCAATATTCGCTTTGCCATCTCGCCTGCAATCTGCCCTTGATAATATCCACTCGTTAAGCAGCCGCCTACAATTCCCTTCCCAAGATAAAAATCCCATACTCCATAGATTGGCACCACCGTAGCTGCCGCGATTAACTCCACACTTTGGTCGTATGATATTACCTTCCCTGCTGCATCGCGATTGAACGTCATAAGAAAAATCAGGTCTTCATTTGAACGTATTTGCGATACTTCGTATAGCAAGTCTTCTATGGTTAAATTATCCAGATATCTAAATTCAACCCTTTGCGAAAAATCAGGAATTACTTTATCCAGTGCACGTCTATTTCCCAAGCCTGTTGTAGTTGCATCGTTAATAATATGAATTCGTTTCGCTTTCGGATGCAATTTGAGCATAATATCGAAGGTCTTCGCTAAATCGAAAGCTTCGGAAACACCCGTCGCAATTCCCTTAATTCTTTCTTCTGTTTCTGGACTTAAATGATTAACTCCACAAAACACAATTGGCGAACTCTTGAAAATTATATCGTGGTTGCTCAAAGCAAAATTCAAAGCATCATCGTCCGTAGTTATAATAACATCGAATTTCTCTTCAGAAAACTTATATAGAAATTCTCTCTTTTTCAACTCGAAATATTCGTCGCTGAAATGCCTCTTTGTATCTAAATATTCTGTGAATATTTCTGTAAAATTCATAGATTTGAGTTGGTCGCGAATACCGCGGTCCACCTCATCAGTCCATTTTAATCCTTTGTGGTATGAATGCAGAATTAATACTTTTTTGTTTTGTGCATTGCTTGCGAAAGATTCGAAAAAAAGAGAAAACGCAACTATCGTGATAATCGTTATTAGCTTTCCATATTTACTGATGAATTTTAACATACTATTAACAAAAACGCAATCTATATGCCTATATTGTGTTAATTAAAATATATTAACTTAAAATTCATTTATTAATTGTTTTAAATTCATTGTTTTAGATTATATATTAAATTAATGAGGATATCTCCGAATTGCCTGCTCAGAACCTTCGGAAGGTTTTCTTATTCCAGTAGCACAGACATTCCTGTCTGTGAATGCAGATGACCGTAAATTGATGTATTTATTTATGTTTTCTCGAAATCACACTGCTCAGAACCTTCGGAAGGTTCCCGCCCTTCCGAAGGTTAGACATAATAAGGTTAGACACAATTAAAACTTATCTATTTAAACAAAATAACGTAATTTAGAATAATACTGATTTACTATCGTTTAATTTACTTTAAAGACAGATTGAATTTATGAAACAACTAAATGCTGAATTTATCATAGGTGCGAGCAACGTTGCTCAATTTCCAAATCTTGCACTTCCCGAGGTGGCTTTCTGCGGTCGTTCCAATGTTGGGAAATCGTCCCTGCTCAATAGTATAGTGCTTAATAATCGCCTTGCAAAAATTAGTTCCACACCGGGGAAAACCAAAGAGATAAACTTTTTCCTTGTTGATGAAAGGTGGGTCTTCGCTGATTTGCCTGGCTTTGGTTATGCCGCCGTAGGCAAAGACTTGCGGCTTAAATGGACGGCTCTCAACTGGCACTACCTCGAAAATAGAGAAAACCTTAAACTCGTTTGCGTGCTTGTCGATTCCCGGCACGACCCGATGGAACAAGATTTAGCTACAATCGAGCGTCTCGAATTCGCAGGACGCCATTATCTTATCGTGCTTACCAAGTGCGATAAAATTAGCAAAAGTGCCGTCGAGCAACGCAAACAGCAACTCGAACACCTGGTTTCTCAATGCCAATTTGCTGTTGAAGTGCTGCCCTACTCTTCTGTTAAGATGCAAGGTCGGGAAGAATTGCTTGCAATTTTAAAACGTTTTTTAGGTTAATGGAGTTCCCTATGCTTGATTTCGAAAAAAAATTATTCGAAAGTTTGAAAGAAACAATTCAGACAAAGCAAAAAACTGCCGAATTGTGCAGTGCTGAAATCGAAAAATCAGCTCAAATGCTTGCAGATACATTACGCAACGGCGGCAAAATCTTAATTTGTGGCAATGGCGGTAGCGCAGCTGATAGTCAGCATATTGCCGCCGAACTGGTAGTGCGGCTGCGCAGCCATATTAATCGCCCTGCTCTTGCCGCTATTGCTCTTACTGTTGATAGCTCAATTCTTACAGCAGGTGGCAACGATATCGGATTTGACAATATATTTGCCCGTCAGGTGGAAGCATTAGCACGCCCGGGCGACATTCTTATTGCAATTTCTACAAGTGGCAACAGCGAAAATGTGCTTCGCGCCGCACAAATTGCCCGCAAAATGGGCGTTCGCACCATCGGCTTGCTCGGCAAGGACGGTGGCAAAATCAAAAACGAATGCGATTTATCCGTAATCGTCCCCTCCGCCAATACCGCAAGAATTCAGGAAACGCACATCTTTATTGCTCATCTGTGGTGCGAAGCTATCGAAGAACTTCTTTTCCCGGAATTTTTCCAAACATAATAAAGGTGTCCTATGCCCATCACTCAAACTGATGAATGGAAAGCCCTCGAAAATCACTACTCTGCTATGAGCAAAATTCATCTACGCGATTTGTTCGCCTCCGATAGCAACCGATTCGGCAAGTATTCTATCAGACTTAAAGACCTGCTTTTCGACTACTCGAAAAATATTATCACAGACGAAACTCTGGACTTGCTGCTCAAACTTGCTTCGCGAGCAAATCTGAAAGAAAACATCGAAGCTATGTTTAGCGGCGAAAAAATCAACTTTACAGAAAATCGGGCGGTTTTGCACGTTGCTTTGAGAAATTTTTCCGACGAACCAATCTACGTCGATGGGCAGGACGTTATGCCGGGGGTGCGAAGTGTGTTGCACCACATAAAAGAATTTACCGAAGCAGTCCGCTCTGGTGCCTGGCTTGGGCTCACCGGCAAACGTATCACCGACGTTGTCAATATCGGCATTGGGGGGTCCGACCTGGGTCCGGCTATGGTCTCGACCGCACTTAAACCTTTCTCGGGGAACGTCCTTCGCGTTCATTATGTTTCGAACGTAGATAGCACCGATATTGTCGAAACCTTAAAGAAATTAGACCCCGAAACTACTTTGTTTATTATTGCATCTAAAACTTTTACCACTCAGGAAACCCTCACTAACGCAAATACTGCCAAAAATTGGTTCTTAAAGCATTGCGGCGCACGCGAAAAAGACATCGAGAAGCATTTTGTAGCTCTTTCGACTAACGAAAAAGCTTGCGTTGAGTTCGGCATTAACCCAAACAATATGTTCCATTTCTGGGATTGGGTCGGCGGTCGCTATTCTCTCTGGTCTGCAATTGGGCTTTCCTGCGCTTTGTATGTTGGTTACGACAATTTCGAGAAACTTCTACGCGGTGCTTTCGAAATAGATTGCCATTTCCGCAACGAACCTTTCGAAAGAAATATTCCCGTTCTGATGGCTTTGCTCGGCATCTGGTATAATAACTTTTTCGGTGCGGAAAGCTACGCTATTATCCCTTACGACCAGTATTTAGTCCGCTTCCCTGAATTCTTGCAGCAACTCGATATGGAAAGCAACGGCAAATACATAAACCGTCAGGGACAGAAAGTTAGCTACAAAACCGGTCCAATTATATGGGGAACAATTGGCACAAACTCACAGCATTCGTTTTTCCAGCTTCTGCATCAGGGCACTCGCCTGGTGCCTGCTGATTTCATTGCCGCTATCAACAGCCCTAACGAAATTGGCGAGCACCGCCCTATTTTGCTTGCTAATTTCTTTGCCCAAACCGAAGCACTGATGAAAGGAAAAACCCGCGATGAAGCTCTATTAGAACTTCGCCAGCAATTCAAAGATGAGGACGAAATCCAAAAACTTCTTCCTCACAAAGTTTTTGAAGGCAATCGCCCGACCAATACTATTTTGCTTGATGAACTTAGCCCAACTTCTTTGGGCAAACTTATCGCTCTCTACGAACATAAAGTGTTTGTCCAGGGTGTTATCTGGAACGTTAATTCGTTCGACCAATGGGGGGTGGAACTCGGCAAGCAGCTTGCCAAAAGAATATTGCCTGAACTTGCGGGCGATGGCTATGTTTCGACCCACGATAGCTCTACCAACGGTTTGATTAATCATTATAAAAAAGTTCGACGCTAATTTGTGAACGATTTGAAGCAATACATAAAGCAACTTGCAAACGAAATCGGTTTCGAGCAATGCGGGTTTGCTCGGGTAAGCCCGCTCGGCACGGAATTCCAGAACTATCTTCACTGGCTCGAACTTGGTTTCGATGCCGATATGGAATATTTAAGCAAGCATCTGGAAAAAAGGAAAAACCCGCTCGAAATTCTGCCAGATGCAAAAACCGTAATCGTGCTTGCCCACAACTACAAAACACCGTTCGAATATCCCGAAGCGAACGAACGCGTTGGCTTCATAGCCCGTTACGCCTGGGGCGACGACTACCACGACGTTCTCAAAGAAAAAGCAACCCTGATTATGCAAAAATTAAGCGAAATAGTTGATTTCGATTATAAAATTTATGTTGATACAGGTCCCATTCTCGAACGTGCCTGGGCAGTGCGAAGCGGCATCGGTTGGCAAGGAAAAAACGGCAACATCATTAATTTTGAGATAGGCTCGTATATGTTTCTTTGTGTGGTGCTTGTCTCGCTCGAACTCGACGAGGACAGCCCCGCCAAGGACTATTGCGGAACTTGCCAGCGGTGCATTCTTGCCTGCCCAACTGGTGCTATTGTTCAGCCGAAAGTGGTCGATAGCCGCCGCTGCCTTTCGTTCTGGAACATCGAAGCAAAACCTGATGCCGAACTGCTGCAAGAAATTGCAAGCAAATTCGGTCGCCGCCTTTTCGGTTGCGATATTTGTCAGGAAGTATGCCCATACAACAAAAAAAATATTTTTACGCAGGAGAAGCGATTTTACCCTCGAAATGGCGAAACCGCTTTGAGTTTGACCGAAATAATCAATATGCAGCAGGAAGATTTTTCCCGACGATTTCGACGTAGCCCAATAAAAAGAAAAAAAATTCAAGGTTTGAAAAAAATTGCCGAAATTTTGTTTAAGAATGTTTGATATTTTTGTAAATTTATTACTTAATTATTCATCAAGATTATTTTTTTATGAGCAAAACAGTATCGGTTTTCTATAATATTGACAGGACTTACGTTACATTAGTCGAAATGAAGGACGATGGTCTCGAACTACTCTATTTGAATGCAACCGACAACAGAATTGACCTCGAAAACATCGAATCTGATGAATCGATGCTTGGCGTTCAGGAATTGTCCTCGATATTATATGAAATTGGCGATGATATTAACCGCGTCTCAATTACTTTGCCTGCCGATAATGTTTTTGTTAGCAAAGTCCCCGGCGACGATGATTTATCAGTGCAGGACATCAAAAAACTTGTGAATTTCGAAATCAGGCAAAATTTCCCTCAATTTACTTTCGAAGACTTCTCTACAACTGTTGTGCCGCTTGCTCCAATGCTAAACGGCAAAAAGATGCTTCTTTGCGTTATTGTGCCGAACGATATTTTAAGCACTGCCACTCAATTGCTCAAAGACTTAAATCTTCCTTTCGTCAATAGCATAGACATTAGCCAAATCAATGCTCACAACGCTTTCCGATATAATTATCCCGAGCTCTGGGACAAAAACGTTGTTCTTGCAAGCATACAGAACAAATTTATCGATATTAGTCTAAGCAAAAATGGTGTCCCCGGCTATTACAACCTTGCTTCATTTTCGAGCAACGAGCAAATTAGCGAAATTATCGAGAAAGAACTCCAAAAAATATTAACCGAAGCAGCCGAAACAATTGACGCAGTGTTTTTCTTCGGTGCAAACCTGACAAAAGACAATTTTATGATGTGCTGGGAAACAGCAATGATTTTAGGGCTCGAAGCTAAACGCTTGAACCCATTCCGTATGATGCGCACTCAACTTGGCGAACGCGAACGCCAGTATTGCTCTCGCACTTTCCAGATTTACCCGCCTTGCGTCGGCGGTGCTCTTCCTGTTTATCATCAGAGAGTAAAATTGTTCTGATGCGAATCATAAGCGGCATTTACAAAGGTAGAAATATCCCAGGGAAAGTTCCTCCAAATGTTCGCCCAACTCAGGACGCTATGCGTGAAACCATTTTCAACATTATTTCCAATTTTATTGATTTCGAGGGACTTGTCGTGTGCGATTTGTGCTGTGGAACAGGTGCGATGGCAATCGAAGCACTGAGCCGTGGGGCAGAATTCGCCTACTTTGTTGATATTTCCAGGCAATCGCTCGATTTTGTGAAAAACGTCCTCGATACTTTCAAAATTGAACGCCCGAAATATCAGATTTCGCTCTATCGTGCCGAAAAATTCCTGCTTTCCGACAAAGTTAATCGTAATATAGATTTGATATTTGTTGACCCACCTTACAAAAACAATGTGATTAACGATATTGTCGCAAGCATCTCTTCGAGCCGATTTGTCCCCGACGGTGCAATTATCTCTATCGAATACGGTATCGCCAATAGTTTGCTTATTCCCGAAAATCTGGAAATCATTGCCGAACGCCAATATTCCATAAGCAAGGTAACTTTGATGAGGAAGGCTTCCGCGAGCAGTCCCGCCTAAAAATTTGCCGACGTGAATTTCAAAAAGAAGCGAGGGTGTTCCACCTGACTTAAACGAATTGTTATATCGGTGCGGAAGAAAATCAAAAGTCTGTTCACCCCTAACCCGATTTCGTAATACCATTTGTCTATGGTTGCAGCAGTAGAATTAGGAATGAACAATTTGCCGTCGTAATGTGCAAAAATATCGTTGCTATCGAAACCCGAATATGAAAGATTAACAAAATTCACAAATTCCAGCCCGAATTCTGCGATGTTCGGTATTCTAATAAGCCCTGGAATGATTTCGCCCCAGTTGTGTTCGAGCGAAAGCGAAACAAACTTACTGCCGTAGAACTCTTTTTCGTCGGTTCCACGCATCGCAGTGTTTCCCGAAATAAACGAAGACGACGATTCTATGCTGAAAAATTTATGCGGAAGTGCCTTGCCAAACACGTATCCTGCACTCAATTTTGCGTCAATTCTTGCAAGTGGGAACGTTCGCTGACGCCAATTCATATGATATTCGAGCTTTGAATAATCAAAATCTGACTTTAAATATTTCTTCGACGACCATTCCCCACCAATTGAAAATCCCAGATTGGATAGCCGACGTGCTTTGTGGAAGTTCCAGTTTGCCTCAAATCCAACTATATTGGACGTTCCCTCTATTATCGGTGGGTTAATTCTATCGTTTTTTGGTTGAAAAAATGAAAAACTGGAATGGCGTTTTGCGTTAGTGTGTTTCTCTATTCTGAAAAACAGTTTGTAAACAGTTGGACGCTCGAATTCATTCCTGCGGATAAAACGCAATTGCCCAAATCCTGCGGATAGCACAACTTCCAGCCCTTTTCCATAGTAATAATCGCCATAGTCAAATCCCGTGAGCAAACTGTTCAGCGTTATTGTCGAGGTCCTTACCGAATGATGAGCATCTGAACGTTTTAATGTATTATAGAATGTTACATTCATTCTATACTGTTTTAGTTCGTCAAATGCAGTGCTGAACAATAATTCGTAATTCGGCTTTTTGTCGGAAATCCCGTAACCAAGTTTCAAACCAAACCTGTAATTAGACCACAAGTCGTCTCGCAGCGAGATTGTCGGGTTAAATCCTTTCACTTTGTTGTAGATGAGCATATCTTCCCAACCTGTGAAAGGACGTCGTTCGAGTTTTTCCAGCTGGCGGGTAAAAGGACGAAGATATTTTGTGAAAATGTTTGTGCCTTCGCCGAATCGGGTGCTTCTCGAAACCTGCGAATAGCATAGTATGCATCGAGTTCGTCTTTTGTCAGCTCGACAAACTTATTTGTTTCCCAGAAAGTGGTGTCGAACTTATCAGCATTGGGTGCAACATCCACGCTCCTTGAATTAAAAAGCCGCTTATCAATTTCTACATTAACCTCAAAATTTGTTGCATAAGTTAATAAATTAATGTCCAGTCTTGGTTGTATCAAACCGAAAATATTTGCCTGCGACGAAGTAGTAATTTCCAGCCGCTGCGGAAAAGTGAAAGTGTCGTTATGAAATGTTTGAACAATCTTCATCTTTGTATTGAACGGCAATCGCAACGCTACATTTGGATAAAGTTCGACCTTCGTTGGCATAAGCGTCTCTTCGTTCAAATACACGTATCCCGAGAACATTCTGCGTAAATCTGTCGTTGTATTGACTATAATTCTTCTTATGCTTATGTTTTCGTAGTCAAAATAGTTGGTATCCAGAATAAAGTCGTAGAAATCAGGAGCGTTTGGGTGGAAAGGAGTAAAAATCTCTTCGCCTAATATTGTAATAAAGTCGTCGTAAATATTCAAATTTGTGCCGAAAGCAACAAAATTTGCTTGCGGTGGAACGTTGTCGCTTTGCCTCCGCTGAATGATTTTGTTATAATAATTGTTAGGTTTCAGGAAATAGCCAACCGAGTAGGATTCGAAAATGGAGAAAATTGTGCTGTCGGCGGGTTTGTCGGTTCTTCCTGCTGTGATTGTATCGGTTTGAACCACGAATTTAGTGTAAAGCAGGTATTTGTAGGAATTAACTTGATTGCTCTGCTCCTTTTTCTTTTCAATTGCTCTTCTCATTAGCCGCATACCCGGGTCCTCGGCAATGACGACAACACCTTCCAATATTGCGGGATTTGTCAGCATTCTGAATACAATACCCGAAGTATCAGATTTTACGTTAAGCGTGGCGATTAGCTTCTCCATCCCAACCATTGTAAGCACAAGGTGGTGAGTGCCCGCGGCAAGTTGCAGCGAAAATTCACCTTTGCTGTTGGAATAGGCACCTTTTTGGTCGGTTGCTCGGATTGTAACACCGACAAGCGGGGTTTCGTCCTCCTCGGAAATCACTTTTCCCGAAACTGTGTAGTATTTCAGCTTAGGTATAACGGTAGCCTCTGAGCTCGACGCACCTAAGAATATTATTGAAAATACTATTAATAATACGAGAAGCTTCATATTTAAAATGACGAAAGCAATTGTTTTTTGTTTGACCTAAATATAAAAAACCTTCGGAAGGTTTTCTCACCTTCCGAAGGTTCAAAGTAGATTTATTGTGGCAATAACTTTTGAGTGAAAAGAGAGAAGCCTTTACTGTTTATTCTCGTACTTCATCAATGTTCCTTGCCTTTCTTTGGCAATTCTATCCCATTCGGGAACTACTGTCCGCAAAAAGTTTTCTTTATCTTTGCGAGCTTTATCCATATCGAGCCCAATATATTTCTGTGCCAATTCTTTTGTCGATACATCAGGCAGTTTCAAAGGAATAGGAACATTAT
>JAKIZO010000002.1:16561-16963 GCA_022707965.1 Bacteroidota bacterium | reverse complement strand
CCTGCAACATACCGCGCGCTTGTTCGGCGCGTTGAATTGCAGTACCCAAAATTCTCAATGCTTCGACTGGTGCGTGAAATCCTACACCGTTTGCAGCTGCCACCCAATCCCATCTCCATTGAGCGCTGCGGATAAGCTTCAAGATTGGCTCCATTTCCTGTTCAGTTGCACCTGCTTCCCACGCTTTTTGGGCTTCGATATGAGCAGCGGCAATGGACTTTTCAGCAAGACGTCGCAATTCCATCACTTTATTCTGGCGCGAAACAACATCTTGCATCAGCTGCTTTTCGCTTTCACGGTGGCACACCTGGCAAGAATTTGCAATATTTGCAAGCGGACTGCGGACGTGATGGTCGGTGAATTTCGAGCCGCCTTCTACTTTGTATGGCATATGGCAGTCTG
>JAKIZO010000002.1:0-16551 GCA_022707965.1 Bacteroidota bacterium | reverse complement strand
CAAGCAACTCCACGTTGAGCGTGAATGCCTGTCATATATAGTTCATAATCAGGATGTTGTGCTTTGAGCATTTTTGCTTTGCTGAGTGGATGTATCCAGTCAAAATGGTCTATTTCGTCGAAATATGCTTCCATTTCCTCAGCCGAAAATCCTTTGTCCCACGGGAAAACAAGATAATTTGTTGGTTTCTGGAAATAATATTCGACGTGGCACTGTGCGCAAACAAGTGAGCGCATCTCTTGGTGCGTTGCGTTCTTAACGTCGAAACCTCTGCGTGAAAGCGCCTCTACAAGTGCGGGACGTGTAATTCGTAGATTCATCGTTTTTGGGTCGTGGCAGTCCTGGCAACCTATGGGGTTGACAACTTCGCTCCCTAAATCAGTGAACTTTTTGCTGTAAAACTCAGCAACTCCCATATTCTTCATCAGTCTTGGCACATCGGTGCTTTTGCAAGTCCAGCAGGTTGCGGGTTGCGGGCTCCATTCAATTCCACCAGTCCTCAAAATATTTCGAACGTCAGTTACTGCATAAGCGTGCCCACGTCCCTGATTATACTCGCGGGAAAATGCATAACCTGCCCACATAATCACAAGCTCGGGATACTCCTCTAAATAATCAATGTGTGCCGACCCCATATAAGGGCTGCGGAATGATGTGTCCAGCGTTTTTAAGTAAGATTCAAACTGGCGCGGAAAATTTTCGCCCCAAACTTCATTTCTTGGTTCGTATTCGGGCAGATTCCTAACTAAATCAACTCGCGCAACTGTTTCTGTTCGCCTTTCCATTATTGATGCAGTTAGCATCCCAATAATGAACACAACGACGAATGTGATTGCAAAAAGCAACCAATAAACCCAGGGTTTCATTCTTTTTGTAGAATTTTCGCTCATAATGACCTCGTCTTTATTGTGAATTATTCAATTAGTTTCATAAACCAATCAGGTGCTGGTTTAGGCAATGATGGAACTATTGCATTAGGTGTCGATGCCTGGCTGGATACTCTTCCGTGAGGCACTTCACGGTGGCAGTCCCAGCACAAATGACCTTTCCCTTCTTTGTAATTTTTTCCCGTAACCTGGACTGCTGTAACGTGATTAATCTGGTTAATATGGCAACGGATACAGTTTTCTTGCACAACTGCTTTTCCCGCTTCTTTTATCCTGATTACCTGCGGCTCCATCCTTAATGTGAAAATTGTTGCGTGTCGCCTTCCGTCCGCTGCTTTAAAATAATACTTGCGTATAAAATTATCGTGCGGGACGTGGCAATCATTGCAATTTGCTCTTTCTCTGTGGCTGCTATGCTGCCAGGACGCATATTGTGGATACATAACGTGGCAATTTATGCAGGCGCGTGGGTCGTCCGATAAGTAAGACGACGCATTCGAAATATGAAAAGCAGTTGCCGAAAGTCCCGCAAGCACACCAAGACTTATTACAACGGGTAGCTTCCAGCCTTGTGGCGGCATTAGTTTCTTTATCACTTCGTATAATTTATTCATATTTCACCTTAAATCAGACATTATATTCTTATTTGATTACTATATAGTAAATTTTCTCAAAAAAAACAAACAATTTTTTTATTAAGAAAATTTTTTTACATATTTTTCAATTTAATTCAACACTACATTTTTATTTTTTCATTTAGTTTTTTTTGTGTATCTTTGCATTTTATTATTATTGCGGACGTGGCGGAATTGGCAGACGCACTAGACTTAGGATCTAGCGGGGCGACCCGTGAGAGTTCGAGTCTCTCCGTCCGCACTATTTTTTATTAATAAACAAGGTACCACAAATTGGAAACTAAATTCAACAAATTGAGCGATACCCTCTTTTCGCTCGAAGTGAATTTCCCTAAAAGTGAAGTCGATGACAAAATTCAACAAGAACTTGCAAATCTTCAACGTAACTACCAGATTGAAGGCTTTCGCAAAGGCAAAGTGCCAATGAATATAATCAAACAGCGCTTCGGTAACGAAGTCCTCTACAACATTTGCCTTGACCACACTCAGGACGCTTTCAGCAAATACGTTGAACAGGAAAAACTCGAACTTGTCGCCTCGCCCGTGCTTAAAGATTTCAAAATTGACGAGGAAAACGTTAGCGCTGTGCTCGAATTTGAGCAACACCCCAAACTCGATTTGATAGATTTCAAGGAACTCACAGTCGACCAGGTCGTTTATGTCCCTGATGAAAAAGATATAGATTACGTTCTCCATAAGCTCGAACTCGAACTTGGCAAAAAAACTGAAACCGACACCGTCGAAAACTTCGACGTTATCATCTACGGTGATTTCCAATCCGTTGAAAAAGAGAGTGGCAAAGTGCTTCAAGATATGCCAAATAACGTGATTTATCTCTTCTCATACGATTTCCCCGAGCAATTCAAGCAATTCTTTTTGAATAAAAAAGTTGGCGACCAGTTCGAAATTGATTTCGCAGAAGTCGACCCGCTTCGCCAAAATGAAATTTTCAAAGTGAAAATTAACAAAATAGATAAAATCGAACCCGCCGAGCTTACAGAAGAAAAAATTGCCGAAATTAGCGGCGGTAGATTCTCCTCAATCGAAGATTTACGTGAAGATATTTCTCTTTTCATTCAAAGCCATTTCGACCACTACGAAAATGTCGATTTTGAAAATAATGTTTATAGAAAAATTGTTGAGCAATACAAAGACATTCCAATTCCTCAAAGTTTGCTCAATGAAAGCATAAATAACGCTATCGAAATGCACGCTAAGAAACACAACTTAAATCCTGATGAACTTGCACAAAATGAAGAATTCTTAACTCCACTCAAAGAAGAAATTCGCCGCCAATACATTTTCGAAATCGTTTCTGCCGAAATTATCAAAAAAGAACAACTTAATCTGGAAGATGAAGACGTTGCTGACTACTTCGAGCAGGTTGGCTTGCCTCGCCAGATGGGTTCGCTCGAAATCCTCAAAAATCTGGACGAAAAGCAGCGCACTAACCTAATTAATAAGCTTCTTACCGATAAAGTCATCGGATACCTGAAATCAGTTGTTACCACCAACAACGTCGACGCAGACGAAAAAGTCAAAAAAATGATTGTTACCAACCTATCTTACTATCAATACGTTGCTCAAAATCTTGCTCATAATCACGAGCATTATCACGACCACGACCACGAGCACGACCACGAGCATACCGACGAAAAATAATGCAAGTTGAAAAATAAAAAAAGAGGCTGACACACTCAGCCTCTTTTTTATTTCGACCTATTCTTTCCCAAGTTTGCTTTCATAATCGTACGCAGCTTTTTGCAATCTTTCCATTATCGCTATCCCTATTCCCGTTTCGGGAACAGGTTCTGCCACAATGCACTCGACATCGCTTTCTTCTAAAAAGTGCATACCATAGAACAGGTTGACCGCACACTCTTTGAGCGATTTGCTTTCTGTTAGCTTAAATACCACCTTATATTCATTATCGTATTGCCCGCTGAACGAAAGCAAACCCGCTTTTGACTTATCAATCGTTTCACTAACCTTTTCTGATAACAAATATATTGGCTTTGCAGGACTATAATGCGATTTTAGCATACCAGGTGCGGCAAGTTTTTTTTCTTCGTAAGTTTCGTCGAACGGCAAAACCGTTTCGAGGTCTTCACGTGTTATGAAGCCATTTCGTAAAATCACAAAACCATTTTCGGTAAGCGTGATAATTGTCGATTCTATCCCAACCTTTGTTTTGCCGCCATCAAGAATAAAATCAACCTCGGGAAGATATTTCCTTACGTGCTGTGCAGTCGTGGGGCTGATACGTCCGAACTTGTTTGCACTTGGTGCTGCTATTGGGCAACCCGATTGCCTGATTAGTTCGAGTGCAATTTCTTCTTTGGGCATACGCAGCCCAACTGTGGTTAGCCCCGAAGTAACTATATCAGGAATAATTGATTGCTTCTTCAATACGATTGTAAGCGGTCCAGGCCAGAATTTATCGATAATTTTAAATATTCGTTCATCATCTGCATAAGCATATTTTGCAATATCCTGCTTATCGGCAATATGAACAATCAAAGGGTCGAATGTTGGTCTTTCTTTCAGCTCGAAAATTCGGGCAACAGCCATCGGATTCAAAGCATTCGCCCCAAGCCCATAAACTGTTTCGGTAGGGAAGGCTACAACTTTCCCCTCCCTTATAAATCTCGCCGCTATTTCAATTTCGTCGATTTTCATATCATTTAATCATTTTAAGTAATAACAGATTTATAATTAACGTATTAAAACACTTCTTTGTTTTCTTAAAACATAGTAAAGGCACGTCAATCCGTGCCTCTACAAAAAACAACTTTCTAATTTATCTAAATTTATACTTTTCCTAAGAAAATCACAATTACAGATTAACCCAAATATGAACGCAACGACTTCGAGCGCGAAGCGTGGCGCAATCTTCTGATAGCCTTTTCCTTTATCTGACGAACGCGTTCGCGTGTTAGATTGAACTTTTCGCCTATTTCTTCGAGCGTAAGCTGATTGCCGTCCAGCCCGAAATAAAGTTTAATTACTTCGGCTTCGCGTGGGGAAAGTGTTGCCAGCACCTGCTGCACTTCCACCCGAAGAGATTCTCGCATAAGCTCCTGGTCGGGCGATGGCTGAGTTTCGTTCGGAAGCACATCGAGCAAACGATTATCCTCGCCCTGCACAAAAGGTGCGTCGACAGACAAGTGTCTGCCCGAAATCTTAATTGTCTCAGCAATTTCTGCAACCGACATATTAAGTTCTTCGGCTAACTCGGCGGCGGTTGGCTCGCGTTCGAATTCCTGCTCCAACTCGCTAAACTTTTTGCCAATTTTGTTTAAGGCACCCACTCGGTTAAGCGGAAGCCGCACAATTCTTGACTGTTCAGCCAGTGCCTGCAAAATCGACTGCCTTATCCACCAAACAGCATAGGAAATAAACTTAAAGCCTTTTGTTTCATCGAACCTTTTTGCTGCTTTTATTAGGCCAAGATTTCCTTCGTTAATAAGATCACCGAGAGATAATCCCTGATTCTGGTATTGCTTAGCAACAGATACAACAAACCGCAAATTAGCTTTGACTAGCCGTTCCATCGCTAAATTTGCTTCTGGTCCACCCTTTTTGATTATTCTTGCTAATTCTATCTCTTGCTCTGCAGATAATAACTCAACTTTGCCGATTTCCTGTAAATACTTATCCAGCGATTGACTTTCTCTGTTTGTGTATTGTTTTGTTATTCTCATAACTACTTATATTTATTAATTATTACTTTTAATGTATATTCAAATTCAAATAATACCATTATTATAAAGACGTAATAATAAAATTATATTTTACTAAATTTTTGATTAAGAAAAATTAATTTTCGTATTTACAAAATTAATATCAAAATGATTAGAATAAAAAAAAAAATTGCAATATACCTAATTAATTAAAAAAAAGTAATACTATGAATTGTTAAATTTTATTTAATTTCACGTGATTACTGATGTTTTAGTTGCGACTAAACGATTAAAGCATAAAAATATTTTAGCAAATGATTTTTTTATTTTTTCTCAATTAATTAAATTGCACTTAAAGAAATCTACAAAATAGACAGGTAGTATATGGTAACAGAATTTGGGATTATTCTTTTATTTCTTATCATAGGTGCTCTTTTTGTTGGTATCAGTATATTTGCAGCAGCTCTCATTAGACCTCACAACCCAACACCCGAAAAATTAACTACTTATGAATCAGGCGAAGAACCTATCGGTAGCCCGTGGGTGCAATTTAATATTCGATTCTACATTATCGCTCTGGCGTTTTTGATTTTCGAGGTAGAGCTTGTCTTCTTGTTCCCCTGGGCAGTTGTATTCAAGACTTTGGGCTGGTATGCATTTATTGCTATGGTGGTTTTTGTGCTTATTCTGATTCTGGGTCTTGCCTACGATTGGGCAAAAGGCTATCTCGAATGGGATAAACCAAAACCCTATATTCCAAGATTGAAAGATTTAATTATTACTCGTGAAGATTTGAAGAAACAAAAATAGGTGCTAAAATGGGACTTTTGAATAGATTAGACAATCCTTATGATATTTCTCCTGGTATTATTTTAGGAACTATGGAGGACCTGCTCAATTGGGGACGCGCTCGCTCCGATTGGTATCTGCAATTCGGACTTGCTTGCTGCGCAATTGAGTTTATGGCTCTGAACGCATCGCACTACGACCTTATGCGTTTCGGATGTATTCCCCGCAATTCTCCACGTCAGGCTGACTTTATTATCATTAGCGGAACTGTTACTCTTAAAATGGCGGAACGCATCAAAAGGCTCTACGAACAAATGGCAGAACCTAAATACGTTCTTGCTATGGGGTCCTGCTCGATTTGTGGCGGTCCCTACTGGAAAGAAGGCTATCAATTATCCCCGTTGATGTTTACGTTCCGGGTTGCCCACCGCGTCCCGAAGCATTCTTCGACGGAATGATTAAATTGCAAGAGAAAATCAGCAAACAGAAAATTTTCGAAAAACGCGCCCGATTAGCCGAAGAAGATGCTAAAAATGGTAAAAACAGCAACATTCATCTTCCTGACGGCTGGGAAGAAGTTAAATAATTATGTAACATTTAGCTGAAAATAAAATGAACCCAAAAGAAATATTCGAACTGCTGAAAAAAGAAATAGGCGATGGCGCTCTTGAACTTGTCGAAAAAGAGCATCACGACCCGTTTATTGTCGTTTCGGCTGATGCAATTGTTGAGGCTTGCCTTGTGCTTCGCGACGACCCGAACACGCTTTTCGACTACCTTGTTAATCTATCGGGCGTTGACGAAAAAGATAAATTCATCGTTGTCTATCATCTCTTTTCATTGCAACACAAGCACAGAATTGCTCTAAAAGTTTATCTTGATAGAGAAAATCCGCACGTTCCAACTGTCGAACGTGTTTGGCGAAGCGCTAATTGGCACGAACGCGAAGCTTACGATATGTTCGGCATCGTTTTCGATGGGCATTCCGACCTGCGTCGTATTCTTTGCCCTTACGATTGGGAAGGTCATCCTTTGCGTAAAGATTACAAAACTCCTGACTATTACAAAGGTATTAAAGTTCCATTATAAGATAATTAATTATAATATAAAGGTCCGACAGTGAGCGAGACAAAAACTTTTGAAATCGATTTTGGGAAAGTGTATTCAGAAAGAATGCGGCTTAATGTGGGTCCGCAGCACCCTTCGACGCACGGCGTTCTTCGTCTGGAAGTAGAGCTCGAAGGTGAAGTCGTTACCGATGTTGTTCCACACATCGGATACCTGCACCGCTGCTTCGAAAAGCACGCCGAAAACGTTACTTACCCACAGGTTATTCCATACATCGACCGTATGGACTATATCTCCTCTATGAATAATGAACTCCCATACGTTCTCGGTATGGAGAAACTTCTTGGCATCGAAGTTCCCGAAAAAGTTCAATATATCAGAGTGATTTGCGCCGAGCTCAACCGTATTGCTAACCACCAGATAGCAATTGCAACCTTTGGGCTGGATTCCGGTACATTTACTCCATTCCTGTATTATTTCCGCGACCGCGAAATGATTATTACTCTATTCGAAAAACTTAGCGGCGGTCGCCTCCTTTATAACTACTTCTGGATTGGCGGACTTATGCACGATGTTCATTCGACTTTTGCCGAAGACTGCTTGGAAATTGTCAAGCAAGTCCGCAAAACCAATGATGAAGCATTAGACCTTCTTATGTATAATAAAATCTTCGTCGAAAGAACAGCAAACATTGGCATTCTTCCTGCTGATGTTGCAATTAATTACGGTTGCTCGGGTCCGGTGCTTCGCGGTTCGGGCGTGCCTTACGACCTGCGAAAAGTAGAACCTTACTCAATTTACGATAGATTTGACTTCGATGTCGTCGTTGGCAAAGGCGAAATGGGAACTGTGGGCGACTGCTGGGATAGAAATATTGTCCGTGTCCGCGAAATTTACGAAAGTTGCAAAATTATCGAGCAGGCAATCGAACAAATGCCAAAAGAACCCTGCGATGTTCGTCAGGCAGTGCCTAAGCGCATCAAACCTCCCGTCGGCGAATTCTATTGCCGTGCCGAAAATCCCAAAGGCGAACTCGGTTTCTATATCATTAGCGACGGCAGCCCGAAACCATCGCGCGTTCGCGCCCGTGCTACAAGTTTTGTTAATCTTAGCGTTTTACCTGAAATTTCCAAAGGCTATATGATTGCTGACCTTATTATGATATTGGGTTCGCTCGATATAGTCCTTGGAGAAATTGATAGATAATGAATATTATTAACTAAATATAAAAGAATAATGGAATCGGTAAATTTTGTTTACGATTTACTTGGGAAAAATATAGTAGCTTATATCCTGCTTGCATTGTTGCCAATGGCATTTCTTTTGCCGTATGCGCTGGTTGCAATTCTGGGCGAGTTGAAAATTTCAGCCTGGATTCAAGAACGCTTGGGTCCTATGCGCACCGGTTGGAAAGGTGTTTTGCAGCCAATCGCAGAAGTTGTGAAACTTTTGCAGAAAGAGGATATTACTCCTGCCGCTGTCAATAAGCCGTTGTTTAATCTGGCTCCGTTTGTAATGTTTGCCGGTGCTTATGCTGCTTATGCAGTAATCCCGTTCAGCTCTAAATTTGTTCCTGTCAATATCAATATTGGCTTGTTCTATGTTTTTGCAATTAGTGCCTTCGGTGTAATTGCAATTGTAATGGGTGGCTGGGCTTCGAACAATAAATATTCGCTGCTTGGTGGTATGCGTGCTGCCGCTCAAATGATTAGCTACGAAATTCCTATCGCTGTTGCTATTCTTGCAATTGCCACTCTTGCGGGTTCGCTCGATATGCAGGAAATTATCTATCAGCAGGGCGGTGGCTTCTGGAACTGGAATATTTTCGGCGGTCCCGGCTCAGTTACGAAAATTTGGGTCATTCCTTTCACTGTTACGCTTTTCTTGATTTACTTCATCGGTTCGCTTGCAGAAACTAATCGCGTTCCGTTCGATATTCCCGAAGGCGAATCAGAAATCGTTGCCGGCTACCATACTGAATATAGCGGTATGAAGTTCGCTATGTTCTTCTTTGCTGAATATTCAAATATGTTCATTGTTTCTGCAATTATCACTATTCTTTTCCTTGGCGGCTGGCAATCACCTTTCGGCGATTTTCTCAATGGTCCCGTCTGGCAAGCTTTCTGGTTTGTTAGCAAAGCGATGCTCTTTGTGTTCCTGCAAATCTGGCTTCGCTGGACACTTCCACGCTTGCGTGTCGACCAACTTATGTATGTAACCTGGAAGGTAATGTTGCCTATCTCTTTTGTTGCGTTCTTTGCTGTTGCTCTCTGTGCAATGATAAAATAGATTGTTTTCTTTTACTGAGGTAAAAAATGGAATACTTCAAAAATATATTTCACGCTCTTTATACGATTTTTGTCGGTATGAAAATCACTGGTATGCACCTTTTCGAAAAAAAGGTAACAATGCAATACCCTGATTTGGTTCATCCTATTCGCGATGGACTTCTTCCACCGACTGAACGCAATCGTATATATGTAGATATGGATAGATGCAACGGTTGTGGCTCTTGCGTGCGTGCCTGCCCGGTCGATGCTATCGAGGTCGAGATGGTGCGGGTTGTTCCCGGCGACGAAGTGCCTCTTTTCTACGATGGAACTCCAATTAAAACCTGGGTTACTAAATACACTCTGGATTTTGCAAAATGTTGCTTCTGCGGGCTGTGCATCGAAGCTTGCCCAACTCAGGCTAATAGAATGACGCCCGAATTCGAATATTCTGAATTCGAACGCGATAAGTTAATTTATCATTTCGAGCGGCTCACACCCGAGCAAGCAGAAGAAAAGAAACGTAAGTGGGAAGCTTATCAAGCAGAAAAGAAAAAGGCAGATGCCGCTGCCAAAAGTCAGAAAAATGAAACGGGTAATTAATCACAATTAAGATAAATTATTATGCTATTTGATTTTGTATTTTATATGTTCGCCGTTATTGTGATTGTCTCAGCAATGGGTGTTGTTTTCTCGAAGAAAATGATGTATTCCGCTTTCTCATTGCTGTTTACTTTCTTCGGAATGGCGGGCTTGTATGTTCTGCTTAGTGCGGACTTTGTTGCTGTTACTCAAATTATGGTTTATGTCGGTGGTATTCTGGTGCTTATTGTTTTTGGTGTGATGCTCACAAGCAAAATCACCGGCGTCGACATCAAAACCGGGACTATCGGGAAAATCCAGCTCACAGTTGGGGCAATTACATCTGTTATTGTTGCTATTATTTTGCTCTATACTTACTTAAGTGTTGAATGGATGACCTCTCAGTTCCAGGTTGAAGTGCCAACGACTACACACTTTATTGGTTTTGGATTATTTACTGAATATTTATTGCCATTCTTTGTTGCAGCGATATTGATTCTGATAGCTTTTATCGGTGCAGCAAAAATAGCCCGTAGAAAATAGGAGGCTTGCGATGGAAATTGGACTAACTCACTACCTTGTTGTAAGTGCATTGCTTTTCTCGCTCGGCGTTTTTGGTATCGTCTCGCGAAAAAATTCTATCCTTGTGCTTATGGGATTAGAACTTATTTTGAATTCTGCGAACCTGAACTTCATTGCTTTCTCAAAGTTCAAAGGATTGAACATCGAAGGGCATATCGCTACTTTGTTCGTTATTGTTCTGGCTGCTGCCGAAGTTGCCGTCGCACTTGCAATTATTCTCAATATTTATCAGCATTATCATCATATTGATGTTGATGAGATAAATAAACTTAAAGAGTAGTTTCAGTATTGAAGTTAAATTATAGTATAAAATTATGACACACGAAACATTGCTACAAATATCATCAATAATCTTGCTGCTTCCGCTTGCGGGATTTGCCGGTATTATATTTTTTCAGAAAAGATTAGGTAGAGCAGCGGGATATATCGGTTCGTCAATTCTGGGAATAAATTTGCTGCTGTCCCTGCTTGTTGCATACCAGAAATTAGCATTCTACGATGATGCGGGTATGCTACAATGGAAGTTCGATTGGCTAAATCTTGGCTCTCATTCGATTACCATTGGCATCGGACTGGACAACCTTGCAGCAATTATGCTGATTGTCGTTAATTTAATCAGCTTCCTTGTTCACGTGTTCTCGCTCGAATATATGCGCGAGGACATTCGCTTCCCAAGATTTTATGCGTATCTGGGGCTATTTACTTTTTCTATGCTCGGAATAGTAATCGCCAACAACTTCTTGAATATGTATATATTTTGGGAACTGGTCGGAATTAGTTCCTACCTATTGATTGGCTTCTGGTACGAAAAAGATAGCGCTGCCAATGCAAGCAAAAAAGCTTTCATCACAAACCGCGTTGGCGATTTTGGCTTTTTTGCAGGTATTATGATTCTTTTCTTTACTTATGGCAGCTTTATGTTCGACGATATTTTCTCACATATTGGCGAAGGACACATTCCGTTCGATAGTGGGACGATGCTCACTCTTGCGGGCATTCTTCTCTTTATGGGCGCAATCGGCAAATCAGCTCAATTCCCGTTGCACGTCTGGTTGCCCGACGCTATGGAGGGTCCGACGCCCGTTTCTGCTTTAATCCACGCTGCTACGATGGTTGCTGCGGGCGTTTATCTCACTGCTCGAATTTTCCCGATGCTTACTGCCGATGCTTTATTGTTTGTTGCATACATTGGTGCCATTACTGCTTTCATTGCAGCAACAATTGCAATCACTCAAAATGACTTCAAGCGAATTCTGGCATATTCCACTGTTAGCCAGCTCGGATATATGATTATGGCTATTGGCGTCGGTGCTTATTCTTATGGTTTCTTCCATCTGGTTACTCACGCCTGGTTCAAAGCTTGCTTGTTCCTTGCGAGCGGTTCGGTTATCCACGCTATGCACCATTCGATGCACCACGCTGGCGAACACCATTTAGACCCACAGGATATTCGTAATATGGGCGGTCTGCGTAAAACAATGCCGATTACCTACTTTACATTCCTTTTCTCGACTATTGCAATTGCAGGTGTGCCTTTCACCTCCGGCTTTTTAAGCAAAGATGGTATTCTTGCGGGCACTATGGCGTTTGGTCAGCTCTCGGGACATTGGTTTATAGCCTTCTCGGGATTTGCTTCCGCTGCTATGACTGCCTTCTATATGTTCCGTCTGCTTATTTCTGCTTTCCACGGACAGCCCAAAACTCACATCGCTGCTCATACTCACGAAAATAATAAACTTATCACTGTTCCGCTAATTGTTCTCTCTATCTTGACTTTCTGGTTCTTCTATTCCTTCAACCCATTCGATGGCGGAAGCGGCTGGTTCTACGATAAAATCAAAACACCTGCAACCGTTGTTCAGGCGGAATATCAATGGGGATTTTTCGTCCCATACGAAAGTGCTCATTTGCATTCTTCTGCTTGCTGTGGCGAACACACAACCGCCACCAGCGCTGAACACGCGCATTCTCACAAACAAGACGCTCATCACGCATTAAATAAATACGAAGAAGCGCTTCACCACGCTCACCTGCCCGCTATGATTATTTCTCTAATCGTTGCCGGACTTGGAATTTTCCTCTCGTTCTCGTTCTATCAGTTCAAAATATTCAATCCCGACGGCGTGGCTGAACTTATTAAACCATTCTACCTGCTTTCATACAACAAATGGTATTTCGACGAGATTTACGATGTCTCGGTCATCTGGGGAACAACTACGTTTGCAAAAATTCTTGCCTTGTTCGATTTATACATTATCGATGGAATTGTCAATTTAGTCGGCTGGTTCACAAAAGTTGTCGGTCATTTCATCGGCTGGTTCGATTTGTATGTTATCGATGGTCTGGTAAATCTCACAGCAAATGTAACTGCATTCTTCGGCTTGGTATTTAGAAAGTTCCAAACTGGAAGAATTCAGGCATATATCGTAATGACAATTATCTTTGCTATGGTTTTGCTGTATTATGTTTTATAATTTGAATAGTATGTAAAAAATAAATTTAATCCGGAGGATTAATGTTCACTATTTTCGGAATAGGTCCGCTTACATTTATTACATTTCTGCCTTTGCTTGGAATGTTGATTCTTCTTGCTGTTCCATCGGGCAAAGATGAAAAAACAAAAGAAACTTCAATTAATCTATTACGCTGGGTCACTGTTGGAATTACCTTTATCCAATTAGTAGTTGCTCTGCTAATCTATGCTAATTTCCGAACAGATTTAGCAGGAGTGAACGACCCAAATAGTTTCCAGTTCGTCGAAAAAGTAAAGTGGATTAGCGTGAAAGGTTTGCCACTTTTCGGGGACTTGAACATTGAATACTTTGTCGGTATCGATGGATTGAGCGCTCCGATGGTGCTGCTGACAGCGCTGATTTGCTTTGTTGCTACTTTCTCCTCGTGGAGCATTAAGAAAGCCCACAAAGGTTATTTTATGATGTATTTGCTCCTCGATTTGGGTATGATGGGTGTGTTCGTTGCACTCGATTTCTTCCTTTTCTACGTTTTCTGGGAACTTATGCTCCTGCCGATGTATTTCTTAATCGGTATCTGGGGCGGACCACGCAAAGAATATGCTGCAATTAAGTTCTTCATCTATACTTTGTTCGGCTCGGTATTTATGCTGTTGGTGATGATTGGGCTGTATTTCTCGGTCGGTTCGTTCAATTTGCTGGATATGATGAACCCGGCAAACTTCAAGCCCGGCGAAATTTTCACTGGCTTCCAGACTACCTGGCGACTTGTTGCGTTTGTTGCGTTGTTTGTCGGTTTTGCTATCAAAGTTCCTACCGTTCCGTTCCACACCTGGTTGCCGGACGCACACGTAGAAGCACCCACACCAATTTCTGTAATTCTGGCGGGTGTTTTGCTGAAAATGGGAACTTATGGTATGCTTCGCATCGCCTGGCCTATTTTCCCCGAAGCAGTCGCATATTTCAACAACTATATCGCATTCATCGGTATGGTCAGCATCATCTATGGTGCTTTGTGTGCTTTGGGTCAGCATAAAGTTGGAAAACGCGATTTGAAAAAGCTCATCGCTTATTCCTCAGTTTCCCATATGGGTTACGTTATGCTCGGTATTTCAGCTCTCAACTCCAACGGTCTTACGGGGGCAATTTTCCAGATGTTCAATCACGGCACTATCACAGCAATGCTCTTTATGATTGTGGGCGTAATTTACGACCGTGCCCACACCCGTGGTTTGGACGAATTCGGTGGTCTTGCTAACAAAATGCCCGTTTATACTGGAATTATGGCAATTGCATTCTTTGCTGCGATTGGATTGCCCGGTCTGAGCGGATTTATCAGCGAAGCTCTTGTATTCCTCGGTGCGTTTGCAACTTATCCTGTGCTTACTGTAATTTCGGCTCTCGGTGTTGTCCTTGGCGCTGCTTATATGCTCTGGGCTTTGCAAAGAATGTTCTTCGGCAAACTGCCTGAACGTTGGAGCGGTCCGTGGGACCCAACGGGCAAAGAATACAAGCACGACGATATCAACGGTATCGAGCTTGCCGCTCTTGTTCCGCTTGCTATTGTTGTGATTTACCTTGGTGTGTTTCCGGGTGCTGTTGTTAATTTGATGACTTCATCGGTTAATCATCTTGTTGAAATTGTTAAAATCGGTGGTCAGTTCGCCGGTATGTAATTTTTCGTTTGAGTAATAATAATTAAGACAAATATATGGACAGCTTACTATCTTTATTTATCGGACAATACGTAGCAGATTTAAAGCGTAGCCTTGCCTTGTTCGCTCCCGAACTTGTCCTGGCAATTGCTTTTGTTTTGCTTGTTATTGTTGATTTGATTTTTCAGAAGTCAAAATACATTACCGGTGTTGTTGCCTTGCTCGGATTTGCCGTTGCTACAATCTTTATGATTGTTAGCCCGGCAAATACTTCGTTTGGCTTCTGGCAAATGTATGTATTCGACCCATTCAGCAATTTCTTTAAATACATTTTTCTTATTTCGGGCTTTGCGGTTGTGCTGATTTCCTTCTTCTCGAACGAACTGAACAAATCCGACCGCACTATGGGCGAATATTACACGCTCATTCTTGGTATGACGCTTGGTATGTTCGTTATTTCGAGTGCCGGAAATTTAATCTTGATTTATCTTGCTCTGGAAACTATGTCGCTAAGCTCGTATGTGCTCGCAGGATATACAAAAGAGATAAAACGTGCCAGCGAAGCCTCGCTTAAATACGTTATCTATGGTGCGCTGGCTTCGGGATTGATGATTTACGGCATCTCCATTTTATATGGGCTTACAGGCACACTGAGCTTATTCCAGATTAACGCTTTTCTTGTTCAATACCAGGGACCGGTTTTCCCACTTGTTGTTGCATCACTTCTAGTTCTGGTGGGTTTCGGTTACAAAATTTCAGCTGTTCCTTTCCACTTCTGGACGCCCGATGTTTACGAAGGGGCACCGGTTGCGATTACTGCTTACCTTTCTGTTGCATCGAAAGCAGCTGGATTTGCCGTATTTATGCGTTTTCTCAAAGCTGGATTTATCGACCCTTCGACCGCAAGCGAACAAGTCTGGGCGGTAGTTTCATCAATTGATTGGAAGTTCATCGTCGCTGTGCTCTCGGTTCTTTCGATGACTATCGGCAATCTTGTCGCTCTCTGGCAAACAAACGTCAAGCGTATGCTTGCATATTCGAGTATCGCTCACGCCGGTTATATGCTAATGGGCGTAACCGTTATGACCGAAGGCGGATACCTTGCTGTAATGATTTACTTCTTCACTTATCTTTTGATGAACTTCGGTGCTTTCTATGTCGTTCAGCTTATCGCAAACGAAATAGGTAGCGAAGAACTCGATGATTACAACGGCTTGGGCTACCGTTCGCCTTTGCTCGGAACAGCAATGGCAATATTCCTTGTGTCGCTGACGGGATTGCCCCCAACTGCGGGCTTTGTCGGGAAATTATATATATTCCAGGCAGTGATTAATTCGAATATGATATGGCTTGCAGTAATTGGTGTGCTAAATTCTGTTGTGTCGCTCGCATACTACGCAAAAGTGTTCAGAAATATGTGGTTGCGTGGTGTCGATAGCAATTCTGAACCTTTGAAATACTCAATCTACGCTCAATTGCTTGTTTACGCATTTGCCATTCCAACACTCTATTACGGAATATTCTGGTCGCCGCTGGTGTTCTGGGCAAAAAGCTCAGTTCTGATGTTCATCGGCAAATAGAAAGAAAAAAATATACAGAAAATTTAATGGCTGGTTTGCAATTGACCAGCCATTTTTTTCTCTGGTATTTGATTTATTAACTTGTAAAATTTCTGTAAATATATTTCATTCAAAAAAAATTTCATACAAAAAAATTCTCTGCGTGGCGAATAGTTATTAACATTTCGAAAAAATTCTATAAAAAATCCCCATAAATTTAAAAAAATCAAAAATTTATTTGGAAAGAAATATTTTTTTTTATAGTTTTGTCAGCTCTATGAGAGTAAATTGTTAAAAAGTAATAAAAAATGGAGACTTTTGAGTGCCAACAATAAGTCAGTTAATACGAAAAGGGCGTAAAAAGGTAGTT
>JAKIZO010000029.1:5431-28369 GCA_022707965.1 Bacteroidota bacterium | reverse complement strand
CGGTCTTGGTTCTGATGGTACAGTTGGTGCAAATAAAAACTCCATCAAAATTATTGGCGACGAAACTGATTATTACGCACAAGGGTATTTCGTTTACGATTCAAAGAAAGCAGGCACAATGACTGTTTCGCATTTGCGTTTCGGACCTGAACCAATTCGTGCTCCTTATTTAGTTTCCCACGCTAATTTTGTTGCTTGCCATCAAACTGTTTTCCTCGAAAAAACAGACTTTATCTCGAAGCTTGTTCCTGGCGGTGTGTTCTTAATTAACACTCCATTCCCTGTCGACCAGGTTTGGAACACTATTCCTCGCTCGCAGCAAAAGATGATTATTGATAAAAAGATAAAAGTTTATGCTATCGACGCACAAAAAGTTGCCGAAAATAGCGGAATGGGACGCAGAATTAACACTGTTATGCAAGTTTGTTTCTTTGCTATTTCAGGTGTTCTTCCAAAAGAGCAGGCAATAGAGGCTATTAAGAAATCTATTATTAAGACTTATGGTAAAAAAGGTGATGAAGTTGTTGCAATGAACCTTCGTGCCGTCGATAATACATTAGATAATTTATTCGAAGTTCCTGTGCCAAATGAAGTTACTGCCGATTGGGACATCGCTGCTCCTGTTCCCGATACTGCTCCAAAATTTGTCAAAGAAGTTCTTGGCGAAATAATTGCTGGTCGTGGGGATAATCTTCCTGTTAGCGTTTTCCCTGTTGATGGTACTTATCCAACTGGGACAACTCAATACGAAAAAAGAAATATTGCTCTGCAAATTCCCGTTTGGGACGAAAAAACTTGTATTCAATGCGGTAAGTGCGCAATTGTTTGTCCTCACGCAACTATTCGTATTAAAGTTTACGACCCGTCTTATCTTGAAAATGCACCTGAAACCTTCAAGTATGTTGACGCAAAAGATAAGGAATTTGAAGGATTAAAATATACTATACAGGTTGCTCCCGAAGACTGCACCGGTTGCGGTGTGTGCGTAGAAGCTTGCCCCGCTAAGAATAAATCTAACACCAGTTTGAAAGCCTTAAATATGGCTCCTCAACTTCCGCTGCGCAAACAAGAAGCAATAAACTGGGACTTCTTCCTTTCCATTCCTGATATTGATAGAGCTAAACTTAAAGTTACTCAAATTCGCCAGCAACAAATTATGCGTCCTCTATTCGAGTTCTCGGGTGCTTGTGCTGGTTGTGGCGAAACTCCTTACGTGAAATTGATGTCCCAATTATTTGGCGATCGCGCAATCGTTGCTAATGCCACTGGTTGCTCGTCTATCTACGGTGGCAATTTGCCAACAACTCCTTGGTGCTACGACCATAATGGGCGCGGTCCCGCTTGGTCTAATTCACTTTTCGAAGATAATGCTGAATTCGGGCTCGGTTTCAGACTTGCTATCGATAAACAAAATGAAATAGCTCAAATGTTACTGAAAAAACTTGCTCCACAAATTGGCGAAACACTTGTTGATGAAATACTAAATGCGGACCAAACAACGGAGGATGGAATTAACAAACAGCGCGAAAGAGTGCAAACTCTAAAAGAAAAACTTAACCTTATGGAGAAAAATGAAGATGTGAATAATTTGCTTGTTGTGGCAGACTATTTAGTTAAGAAGTCAGTTTGGATTATTGGTGGCGATGGCTGGGCTTATGATATTGGTTATGGTGGGCTCGATCACGTTCTTGCTTCCGGCAAAAACATCAACGTTTTAGTTCTCGATACAGAAGTTTATTCTAATACCGGCGGACAAACCTCTAAGGCAACTCCTTTGAGTGCTGTTGCTAAGTTTTCCTTCGGCGGCAAACCAACGGGTAAGAAAGACCTTGGTCTGATGGCTATGTCCTACGGCACTGTTTATGTTGCCTCTGTTGCATTGGGTGCAAAAGACGACCACACTCTTAAAGCTTTCCTCGAAGCAGAAGCCTACAATGGTCCATCGATTATTATTGCATACAGCCATTGTATTGCTCACGGTATTAATATGGAAAGACCATTAGAACACCAAAAGGCAGCTGTCGATTCAGGTCAATGGTTATTATACCGCTATAATCCTGAACGCGCTCAATTAGGTCAAAATCCATTGATTTTGGATTCACGTCCTCCAAAAATGCCCGTTGAAGAATATATGAATATGGAAAATCGTTTCAAGATTCTGCTCAAAAGCAAGCCCGAAGCAGCGAAATTATTCTACAAAATGGCACAGGAAAACGTCGAAAATCGTTTCAAATTCTATCAGTATTTAGCCGATAGAAAATTTGATGGTGTTTCTCAATAATTCAATTAGTAAATTAATTAGGAGTTAGTTATGGATTTGACATCAAAATATTTAGGAATGACGCTTAAAAACCCTTTGGTTGTTTCTGCGTCCCCAATTTCCAAAGAAATAGATAATATTAAAAAAGCAGAAGATGCTGGTGCTGCCGCGATTGTTCTATATTCCCTTTTTGAAGAACAATTGATTTTGGAACAAAAAGAGATTTTCTACCACACAACTCAACATAATGAAATTACACCCGAAGCAACTTCATTCTTCCCCGAACCTTCTGAATTCAAACTCGGTCCCGAAGAATATTTAGAGCATATTGCAAAAACAAAAAGTGCTGTTAATATTCCCGTTATTGCAAGCCTCAATGGTAAAACAGAAGGTGGCTGGACTGATTATGCCAAAAAAATGCAGGATGCTGGTGCTGATGCAATCGAGCTGAATATATATAATATTCCTACTGATACGATGCTTCCTTCCGAAGCTATTGAAAATAGATATTTGAATATACTTAAAGCCGTCAAAAGTGCAGTTTCTATTCCAGTTGCTTTGAAATTAAGCCCTTTCTTTACTAATATGGCAAGTATGGCGAAGCGTTTTGATGAAGCCGGTGCCGATGCACTTGTTCTTTTCAATCGCTTTTACCAGCCAGACATTAATCTAAACGATCTTGAAGTTGTTCCAAATGTTGATTTAAGTACTTCCGCTGATATCAAGATACCGTTGCGCTGGATTGCAATACTGAAAGATAGAGTAAAAGCCGATCTTGCTGCAACTTCTGGTGTACACACTGGCGAAGATGCAATCAAATACCTGATGGTTGGTGCAAATGCCGTTATGATGTGCTCATCATTGATTAAAAATGGCATCTATCACCTTAAAACTGTTTTGGATCAAATGCAAAGCTGGATGGAAGCCAAAGAATACGAATCCGTTGCTCAAATGCAAGGTTCAATGTCCCAATCAAAAATCGGCAATCCTGAAAGTTTCGAACGCGCTCAATATATGCGCGCAATTAACAACTATAAGTTCGGCTATTAATTTTATGAATACACAAAAAGGGCTGTTTCCAGAAGAAACAGCCCTTTTTTGCATAATATCTAATCATCTATTTTAAAAGATACTTTATTCTGTTAATGTTACCATCTATGTTGCTTCGCCCGTCAATTTTAAATATTTCGCATAATAATGGATAAATATCAACATTTTCCAGTGTTCCAACTCTGTAATTCTTCTTAAACTTGCTTCCAACAGCAAAAAATATCCCGTGCATATCTATATGATGTGAATCGTATCCGTGTTCAGCAACCGCATTATAAGTGCTTTTACCATATATCAATTTATACCCTACATCTGCAATAACTACGATTGGATAAATGTAAGGATTTCTACTGAAATTCCAGTAAGCAGGAACGTCTTTCTTATAATATACTTTATAGTTTTGCTCAGCTTTTTTTAGTTTATTGAATACTAATTCTATATCTTTTTCATTTTTGGGCTTTATCATTGTTATTGCAGACGAACTGTTTACATCGCAATCAATTTCCCCAATTATTTCTTTAATGTTAATTATTCCGTCTTCTCTAATGTTTGACATACCGTGGTCAGATAAAATAATGATATTTACACTGTCTTTCATTCCAATCAATTCAATTCTCTGGCGAATTACTCCAATTAGAGAATCCAGCACAGCAATTGTTGAATCAATTTGAGGCGAATTTGTTCCGTGTTTATGACCTTCCGAATCAGTATCGTGAAAATAGAGTGTAATAAAGTGAGGTCTTTCATTATAAGGTAGTTTCAGCCACTCAATTATTCCGTTTATTTTATTTTCGTGAGGCTCGTTGTGGTTATATGCTTTGTAATAATTTGGTCGGCGGTTTTCGTCCCATACCTCCGAACCAGGCCAATAATACGATGCTGTAATGATTTTATTTCGGCGCGCTGTTTCCCAAAATGCTTCACCCCAATACCAGGCTGGATTTTTCACAGCATTAGTATCAGAAAGTCGATACCTCTCGCCATATAGGTTTTCAAAAAAGTTTAAGATTAATCCGTGGTTTTGTGGATACATTCCTGTAATTATGCTTAAATGGTTTGGGAATGTTACACTTGGAAAAGATGGCTTAAATGATAGCGCTGAAACACCTTCTTGCTTAATTTTATCTAAATTTGGAGTAATTCCCCTTTCTGCATAATCCCAGCGAAATCCATCAAGCGAAATTAATAAAACATACGGTTGTGGTTCACTTGCTTTTATCGGAGATATCCAAAAAAGCACAAATAAAAGCACACTTATTATTTTTTTCATATAATTGCAAAAGATTAAATTCTACAAACATCGAAAAATACAATTAAAATGTTAATTTTTCAAAAATTCTTGGCTAAAATAAAAAAAGCAGGTATTAACCTGCCTTTATTGATTAATATACTCTTTCTATTGCTAATTCTTTGAGTTTAGATAACACTTTTTCAATATCAATCCACGAAACTGGTTTGGAAAAGAAATTTGTCGCCCCATTTTTCAACGCAACCTCATCAAGATTAAATTGGTCGCACGCGGAGTATATTATAACAGGTGTATCGGGGTCAATCTTTTTTATTTCTTTCATCAAGTCAATGCCATTCATTTCTTTCATCAAATAGTCTGTTAGCACAGCAATATACTTCCCTCTTTTGAAATGCTGGATAGCCTTTAATGGATTTTCGAAAGCATCGCATTCAAAACCATTTAAAACTAATACATCGTTTAATACTTCGAGCGAAGAAATATCATCATCAATTAATAACACTCTCATTTTAAACCTTCTTTTAATAAATGCAAAAAAACATAATAAATCAACACAAAATACGAGCCAAAAAATAATAAGCGACCGAGTTGGCTTTAAGTTGATAAAAATCAATAAGTTAGATATATCAAGTATGTGTTCGAAATTGAACGTTGTTCGAAATTGAACGCTCAAAATAATACTAATTATTTATTTGAAAAAAGTTATTTTTGTAGTTGTTTTCTAAATCAAATTATGTCGCAATCACGAAAGATAATTAAAAATTTTGTTTGGTTGAGTATTGCAGAGTTCGCAACTAAAGGTATTAGTTTTTTCAACAACGCATATTTAGCTCGCGTTATTCTTGCTGATGGTTATGGTAAAATAAATTTTGCAATTGCGACAGTATCTTATTTCGTTACTTTTGTTACATTAGGATTAAATGTTGTTGGAGCTCGTGAAGTAGCTCGCAATCCCGAAAGTAAGGTCTTTTTCGTCAATTCAATAATCTCTATTAGATTGCTTTTGTCCTTTTTTGCTTTCGTTGGTTATTTCGGGTTTATATGGATTAATAATTTTTCAGACTCACAAACTCTGATATTAATAATTGCATCGCTATATATACTTTCCTCTGTTTTCACAATTGACTGGTATTACCAGGGAATTGAAAAAATGGAGGTGCTTGCAATAAGACAATTCCTTATTGCAACACTTAATTTTATCGGCATTGTTGCCTTTGTCCATACACCTGATGACGTTGTCATTGCAATTGTTGTTATGGCTTGTTCGACTTTGCTAAACACACTATTAATTCTAATCCCATATTTTCATAAAACTCGTTTGTTTGCTTTCAATTTCAATTTTACGCAACTAATCCCAATTGTCAAAGATGCAGTTCCCGTATCATTATCGCAATTGCTTTTGGTTTTTCTAAGCAGTTCGAGTATTATTTTAATTGGTATTTTGCTTCCATTAGCAGAAACAAAACTGGGTATATACACTGCTGCTAATAAACTTATGGTGCTGTTATTTCTTCCAATAACAGTTATTCAAATAGTTTTCTACCCTTATTTTTCCAAAGCTGATGAACTTCAAGAGCGACAAAAAGCATACGAAAAATACATTACTTTGAATATCATTATCGGGGTTTTTCTTGCTACTTTCTTCTTCCTATTCGCAGAAAATGCAATTGAATTAGTCTATGGGAATAATTATACCGATTCGATAATACTGCTGAAACTAATGATGCTGATTGTAATGATGTCCTATATTTCTCAAACCGCTATTCATCCACTTATCGCCTGGAAAAAAGAAAAACAAGTATTGAAAATTATTTTTCTCGCAGCAATAATAAATCTCATATTAAATGCAATTCTGCTTCTTAAACTCGATGTGATTGGTGCAGTTTGGGCGAATATCGTTACTGAAATTTTTCTAATGCTTTCCTTCATCTTTATTATCAGAAAAAATATTCAGCAATATCCATTTATTCTGATTGGTAAAATCTTACTTATAGGACTATTGTCTGCTTTTATGGCTCACCAGGTATTAATATGGACTAATTCAATCTGGATAAGTATAATAACTTCATTAATTACGTATTTTTTTATTATTTTAGTTGTTAAAATTATTACTATAAAAGAAATAAAAGGTTATCTGAAACGATGAATTTCGATTTTGTTATAGTTGGTGCGGGCTTTGCTGGATGTGTGCTTGCAGAGAGAATTGCTAACCTATTGAACAAAAGAGTTTTAATAATTGAAAGAAGAAATCACATAGGCGGTAATTGTTTCGATTTTTACGATGAAAATGGAATACTCGTTCATAAATACGGACCTCATATTTTCCATACCAACAACAAAAATGTTTGGGACTATTTATCACAATTTACTAATTGGCATTTTTATTTTCACAAAGTTTTGGCGGTTGTCGAAGGTAGAAAAGTTCCACTTCCATTTAATCTAAATTCAATTGACCTGCTATTTCCCGAGCATTTGGCTATCAAATTCGCTGAAAAATTAGTTAATAAATATGGTTATGGTCTTAAAATCCCGATTCTTAAACTTAAAGAAGAAAACGATGATGATTTGAAATTTTTGTCAGAATATGTTTATTCCAACGTGTTTTTGGGTTATACTACCAAACAATGGGAACTAAACCCGAACGAACTTGATTATAGCGTTACCTCGCGTGTCCCCATTCTTATTGGTCGTGATGATAGATACTTCCAGGATACTTTTCAAGGCATTCCCAGGCAAGGATATACACATTTATTCCAGAATTTACTGAATAATAAAAATATTAGTGTTCTTCTTAATACTGATTATAAGTCCATTATTAATGATTTAAAATATGAAAAATTGATTTTTACTGGCGAAATTGATTATTATTTCGATTTTGAGTTCGGACAACTTCCTTATAGAAGCTTAGAGTTTGAGTTCAGAAGCATTAAGCAACCGAATTTTCAAGAAACTGCTCAAATTAACTATCCAAATAACTACGATTTTACCCGCATAACTGAATTCAAACATTTTCTTCCATATAATAGCGAATTTACTACAATCGCACTTGAATATCCTGCTAAATACGAAAGAACCAAAAACGAACCATATTATCCTATTCCGAAGAAAGAAAATGATGAGTTGTATCAAAAATACTGGCAGTTGGCTCAAAAATTAAAAGGAAAAGTGTATTTTGTTGGTCGCCTGGCTGAATACAAATATTATAATATGGACCAGGTTGTTGCTTCTGCATTGATGTTATTCAATCAAATTGCAAGCGAATAGCAATGAAAATCCTTTCCTTAGAAACAAGTGGCAGCGTGTGCAGTGTTTGTCTTTCAATCGACAAAAATGTTGTTGCTGAATATAGTATTTTTAAAAGCTTCGAACACGATAGACTCCTCGCTGTGCTTGTGCAAAGAATACTTGATGATTTTCAAATGAAAGTTTCAGATTTAGATGCGGTTGCTGTTTCCTCGGGTCCTGGTTCATTCACCGGGCTCAGAATAGGCGCTGCATTTGCAAAAGCGTTGTGTTTTGACAACAATCCAAAGTTAATCGCAGTTCCTACGCTTTCCGCAATAGCGCTTTCAGCAATTGATTTTACTGGAAATCATAAAGATATTTGCTGTGCCATAAGCTCTCATAAAGATTTCGTTTATTTTCAAAAGTTTGATAAAAATGGAAATCCATTATCAGATATCATTTTTGATACAATTGATAACGTGATTGAACTTTGTTCAGCAAATTCTTTGCTGTGTGGAAATGGATTTTCTCACATAGGCAAAAAGTCACTGTTCTGTGATGGTATTTCTTCAACCATTATTAATAAACTGGCGGTAAATTTATTTGAGACTAATTCGTTTATTCATTCGAAAGATTTTATCCCGATGTATGTGCAAGAATTCGTTCCAAGAAGTAATGAAAAATAAATGTATTATAGTTATATTTTTATTGTTGATTTCAGGATTAACAATTATTGCCCAAACAACTGATATTTTGATTGAAAAGGGTAAATTATCTCTTTTTAGAAATAATTTTCAGAGCGCTATAAAGTTTTTTGACCAGGCAATTTCCAAAGATTCAAATTCTTTCGAAGCATTTTACTATCGAGGGTTAGCTTACTTATATAGTAAAGATTTTTTCAAAGCAGTTGATGATTTCACAAGCACTATCCTTTTGAAAAATGATTTTGCTGATGCATATAATAGCCGTGGACTTGCTTACAGCTACCTTGACCAAATTGAACTCGCTCTGTATGATTTTTCTCGCGCTATCGAGCTTGACCCCAAATTTGCCGAAGCTTATATGAACCGAGGAAGCTATTATCTGGCTGTCGAGAACTTCGAACTGGCTCGTCAGGACCTTGAAAATGCTGCCAAATATTCATCGACAAATCCTGAACTCTTTTTTCTTCTTGGTAAACTCGAATATGCTTCTCATAATTATCAAAAATCAGTTGATTATTTCACAAAAAGCCTGTCGCTTGGCTTAAAAGATGAGAAAGTCTACTTTAATCGTGGCAATGCCTACGTGAAGCTTAATCAATTTCAAAAAGCAATTGATGACTATTCGAAAGTGCTCGAAATCAATCCCGAAGATTTATATTCATACAATAATCGCGCTTTTTGCTATGATAAATTAGGCCTGTCCAATCAAGCCGAAGCTGATAAACAGAAAGCTCAGGAAATTCGCGAAAGAATATATCCAAAACCTGTTTTCGGTGAAATGACATCTGTTTCCGACCCCGATAGTGTTATTTCTTTTATGCTTCCCGACAATTGGTATTACTGGTTTGTTAAAGATTCAACTAAAATTAATATTTTGGTGTCCAAAGATAATATTAACCCGTATTCCGATGTCCTGAATATTGGTGCTAATGGTGCACTAATCTACAACTTAACCAATGAAATTTCCAACCGTAGCGATGATAATATTGTTGAGTTCTGGGAAGCTGCCAAAATGCAGGTTGCTGAAAAATTTGAAATCTACGAATTCAAATATAAAAAATCAATGAGATACAAAGGCACTCAGGCTTTCGAAAATCTTAGCCGTGTGCAATATAAAAATACTCATAAAATTTTCAATATGCTCGAATTTGCTATGATTCAAAATGAAAAAATCTTCTTCATCAATTTTCAAGCGCCCGAAGATGAATTTTTCCTCTACGAGAAATTGTTCCAAAAAATTAAAAATTCAATAGAAGTAAATTTCAACAAAGAGGTATCTGAATGAAAAAGATATTGATTGCAATTTTCGCTTCCTTGCTGTTTCTTAGTTGTTCGAAAAATACTGAAAATAATACTATCAAGTTTTGGCATTTTTGGAGCGAACCCAGTCAAAAACAGGCTTTATTGGAATTAATCTCTCAATTTGAAAAAAAATATAATTGTAAAGTGGAACTTACCGAACTAAGCTGGAACGACGGAAAAACAAAGCTTATTGCGGCTTTCAATAGTGGCACCGCCCCCGATGTCCTCGAACTCGGTTCCGATTGGGTCGCTCAGTTCTCTTCTTCAAATGTTTTGAAAGCCTTAAATGCTGATAGCTTTGATATCAAAAAATTTATCCCTTTTAGTTTAGAACCTTCTTATTGGAACAATAATTTATATGCTATTCCTTGGGTTGTTGATACTCGCGTGCTTTTTTTCAATAGAGAACTTCTCAATAAAGCTGGCAGAGATGGCAACCCACCGACGACTATGTCTGAGTTGCTTGAAATGGCTCGTGCCGTTCATTTAGGCAATGATATTTATGGCTTTGGGGCTAATGGTGCCGACCCACACCGCCTTTACAAAAAAATATTGACATTTTTCTGGACATTTGGTGGTGATGTTTTTTCTCCAAATGGTGATTTAGTTCTTGCAAGCCCTCAAAATGCTTCTGCTCTCAGCTTTTATAAGGAATTGTCTAAGTTCGGAATGATTGAAACTCAACGTCAATTAGATGCTGCTTTTGTTCAGGGCAAAATTGCTTTCTGGATTTCAGGTGGCTGGCTTATCCAAAAAATCCAAAATGAAAATCCTAAATTAAACTACGGAATTTCAACTATCCCGTCTTATCAGAATAATTCAGGTGTTTCTTTTGCTGGTGGTGAATATCTTGCAATTAATAATAAAACCAAAAACTACTCGCTTGCAGCAGAATTAGTCAAATTCCTAACCGATGGCAAAAATTCTGTCGAATTTTGCAAAAAAGTCAACGAGGCTGGCTTTCCCGCCGATAAAAACTATTTCAAAAACGATATTCTATTAAGTTCTGAAAGCAAACGAGCATTCGCCGAACAACTTTTGTCTGCTCGAATGACACCAGTTCACCCACATTGGCTCGAAATCGAAGAAATAATTGAAAACGCTGTCGTTGAAGTACTATATGATAAAATTGATGCTTTCACCGCTTTGAAAGATGCTCAAAATCAAATACAATCCTTGTTGGACAAAAAGTAAATAATTATGCGAAATGTTCTGATATTAGTTGTTGTTACTTGCTTTATGCTTTTTTCGTCCTGTTCCGATAGCAAAATGAAACAAGAAAGATTTCTCAAAGCATACAAAGAAATTCTTATTGCAAGAGAGACAATCTCCGATACAACGGTTGCAAATAAAAAAGTTGCCGAAATATTGAGAAAATACGATTATGATGAACCTCAATTTCGACGGGATTTTTTCGAATTAGCGAAAAATTCAGATAATTTCAGGTCATTACTGGATTCTTTGCGTAATTCTATTATCAAAGATACAATCAGGTAATTATGACTGAAAATCTTCTGTTTGCTTTTATTCTGACAACTCTGGCTGGTCTGTCGACTGGTATAGGAAGTGCTATTGCTTTCTTTGCCAAAACTACTAATAAAAGTTTTCTCTCAATTTCACTCGGATTTTCCGCGGGTGTGATGATTTATGTTTCATTGGTGGAAATTTTTGCGAAAGCACGCAATTCGTTGTCCCTGCATTTTGGAGATTCACTTGGATATGTATATACTGTAATAGGTTTTTTTATCGGCATCTTAGTGATTTTGATAATTGATAGATTAATCCCATCATACGAAAATCCTCACGAAGCAAGAACTGTTGAAGAAATGAATGAAGATGCTGAAAAATCAAAAAAACTAAAACGTATGGGTGTGCTAACTGCTCTTGCTATTGGTATTCACAACTTTCCCGAAGGTATTGCAACTTTTACAGCTGCTCTTACCGAACCAAAACTTGGCGTTTCTATTGCCGTTGCCATTGCCATTCATAATATTCCCGAAGGTATTGCTGTTTCTGTTCCTTTGTATTTTTCAACTAAAAGCCGCAAAAAAGCTTTTTGGTATTCTTTCACTTCCGGTCTTGCCGAACCAGTAGGTGCAATTGTCGGATTTTTCCTTCTCAGAGCTATTTTAGATGATTCTACTTTCGGTTTTGTTTTTGCTGCTGTTGCAGGTATTATGGTGTTTATTTCAATTGATGAGCTTCTTCCCACTGCCCGGGAATATGATACCGGACACAAATCTATCTATGGGCTTGTTGCTGGAATGTTTGTGATGGCTACTTCTCTCTTGCTGTTTCTTTTTTAAAGGATATACTATGATAATACTAACTAAAATCGATGGAAATAAAATTACCGTTAATGCTGATGAAATTGAAACAATCGAAACTTCCCACGATTCTATCATTAGCCTTAAAAGCGGTAAAAAGATTTTAGTCAAAGAAAGTTCACAAGAAATTATAGCTCTTGTGATTGAATATCGCCGTAAATGCTATTCTAAAAGCGATGAAATTGCTCCTTAAATATTTCTATTTTATTCTTTTTCTATGTCTAAACTATTTCTGTTCGTTTTCTCAAAACGCTCTTAATTACGGTTTCCAAAAAAATCTCGACAATTATTCATTCTTATTCAATCTTAATTACACCATTAATTCCAGCTGGGGACAATTTGAAATCAACCAAAACTATACTGGAAACTCCAATGCCTATATTAAAAACTATTTCCGTGATGATGAGAACATAAATTTTACATATAAAAAAAACATTTTCGATAACTTCAATCTTATTTCAGTTTCAAACTATTTAAGCAATTCAGATAAACGCTCCATTATCAATATATACCAGCGAACTAATTCTTCCTTGGGATTGGAGTATAGCAATTCACAATTTTCAGTCAATTCTACTTATGGTATCGAAAAAAATAAACATCAGTACTTTGATTCTTACGGTAAAATTGTTAATATTCGTTACAATATTAATCAACTTGATTTTGATGAATTCTCTGTTTCTACTGAGGGTTTGGGTGAATTATTAAATTTAGAAGATGGCAGGAACAACAGAGATGTTTTGCTAAGCGTTAATTTATTTAAAACTTATGACGAGAATAATCATTTTAAAATCATATCAAACTACAAACAAAACAAGCGAGATTTTGGATACTTAATTTTTCAAACCTCACCTGCTATTGAAACAAGACAGGAAGAACGGCTACAAAATCAGCTTCTGATTGCATATTCAATCACAAACTTTTTTACTCAATCATTATCTCTTTCTTGGGAACGTTCTTCAATTATGAGATTTTTCAACCACCCGCTTCAAGACAATAATTATTCTTTCACAAATAGAAAATTCGAAATCGATAATATTTCTGTTAGCCTGGATAATAATTTCAATTATTCTTTGATTAAGCAAAATATCTCATTTTTCTTGCTTCGAAGAGCAGAAAATAACTATTTAGAAAATAAATTCAACTTGAATAATCCCGAATTTTCAACTTTAATCAATTTCGAAAAACAAAAAGATAATATTAACACAAATTTTCGATTTTCTTCGGTTACATTTTTTGAGATTTCCCCCAAAAATACACTTGGGGTAAATTTTTCATCTTCAATTACTCGCTATGATACTCCGAGTAAATTTAACTATGATGATAGAGACGAACTATCTTTAAGTTCAAGCTTGTTATATAGTTATCTAATCAGTAACAATTCAAAACTGAACTTGAATTTTGATGTTTCTGCAACTCATCTCGTATTTTTAAAATCACAGCGTTCTGCTTTGAACAACTGGAATAGAATAATAAGATTTTCGCCATCATTTGAACATTACTCTCGCTATTTTCAGATTAAACCGCAATTTGAAGTAATTGCTAATTACACTGTATATGATTTCGACAAACTTCCGAATTCAAGCAAAAGCCTCTCTTTCCGACAAATTTCATACAGTGATAGCATAAAACTGTTTTTCTCTAACACACATTTTGCTGAAAGCAAAATTGTATATAAATACAATGAAAGAGGAATATTATACTGGGGCTCGTTTGCTGAATTGCCGCAGCTCGCATATTCCGAACTATTTGCCAATTTTATTCTCTACACAAAATTCCTTAATGAAAATTCTAAAATTGGGATAGGGGGTCGCGGTTATTCATTAACTCAAAGAAAACTTAATAGGTTATCTCAATTGAGCTCCTCAAATATCTCACAAAAAAGTTTTGGTCCTGAAATAAACACATCTATTCAATTTAATAATAAATTGTTCGTCAATATTTCAGGTTGGTATGAATTTAGATATTATAAAGGTGATAAAATCAAACCCGTTGTTAATTTTTTTCTTCAAACAAATTACTTTTTGTAAAGTATGGAAAACTGTAATTATTGCAAAGTAGTAATATTTCGCAGCGAAAAGGCTTCAATGACAAAAGTAGAGCCTTTGCTCGCCGAAATAAAACAAAAATACTCCATCCCTGATGATAGATTTTATAATTTATTGATTGCACTTTCGGAAGCTTTCAATAACGCAATTATTCACGGTAATAAATTAAATCCCGAAAAAATAGTCGAGCTGGAAATTCTCTGCAACGATACTGACCTGAAAATTAGTGTTAAAGACGAAGGTGAAGGCTTCGATTTATCCTCGGTGGCTGACCCAAGAGAATCCGACAACCTACTTAAAGAAAACGGCAGGGGCATTTTTCTAATTAGGTCTCTTCTTGATGACGCTAAATTTTATCCCACTAAAAATGGAACAACAATCGAACTTATCTTCCGACTGTCTAATACCTGATTTTGCTGAATTCTTCTTTTCCAATTTCGCTTAGCCATTTATCCTTGTTTTCTAAAAAGTAGTTCAATGCTGCATCGTATTCATTTGGTATTATTCCATCTAAAATAGCATCTTCGATTTTGCTTTTGATAATACCAACAGGTTTGCTTGGTGGCAATTTACAAATTTTCATTATCTCTTCACCACGAACAGGCGACTGAAACTCCCGAAGTTTATCTTTCTCCTGAACTTCCAGCACTTTTTGAGCAACTATATCGTAATTATTTAAATATTGAGCTTCTAAATACGGATTTTTTGTCGTTATATCAGCTTTGCAGAGAATAAATAAATCTTCGAGTGCGTCCCCAGCTTGAAAAGCTAACCGCCTAATAGCAGAATCAGTTACAATTTCGTCAACTAACTGCATTGGACGTTGATGAAGCCTGATTAACCGTTGAACGTATTCCAAACTGTCAAGTGGAAATTTCATTCTTCGGAAAATGTTGGGCATTATCTTTGCTCCAAGTTCCTCGTGCCCGTGAAATGTCCAGCCGTTCGGGGTGATGCGCTTTGTTTTGTATTTACCAATATCGTGAGTGAGTGCAGCAAAGCGTAACCACAATTTATCGCTTACGAGTGCAACGTTATCAAGCACTTTTAATGAATGCAAAAATACATCTTTATGTTTGTATTGTTTGCCACCTTCTTCGACTATTTCAACACCGCTTAGATTATCCAATTCAGGGAAAATATACTTTAATAGACCCGTTTTTTTGAGAATTAGTAGCCCGATGCTTGGCTTATTTGCAGATAAAATCTTAAAAAATTCATCAGTAATACGTTCCTGCGAAATGATTTTTATCCTTTCTGCCATTTGAGTAATTGCATCGAGTGAACTTTGGTGAAGCTGAAATTCCAGTTGAGCTGAAAATCTTGCGGCTCTCATCATTCGCAGTGGGTCATCTGAATAAGTGATGTATGGATCTAACGGGGTTCTAAGGATTTTGTTTTCAAGGTCTTCCAATCCATTAAAAATATCAACCACTTCTCCAAATTTATCTTTTGAAAGGTTTGCAGCCAGAGCGTTTATTGTGAAATCCCGTCTTCTAAGATCATCTTCCAGAGTTCCAACGCTAACAATTGGCTTCCTCGAATTTGGCAGATATTCTTCTTTTCTTGTCCCAACAAATTCAAGTTGATAGCCGCGATAGGGAAGCATCGCAGTTCGAAAACGCTCGAAAATAATAGGCTCACGTTTTAACTTTTCCCCAACGAATTTTGCAAAAGCAATCGAATCACCTACAACTGTAAAATCAATATCCTTTCGCTTGCGATTTAGCAGAACATCTCTAACATATCCACCAACAGCAAAAACTTCAATACCAAATTCTTCTGCGTATTCACTTATTCTCCTGACAATTGCTTCTTTTATTTTTATTTTAAGCATAAATTATACGTTGTAGTGAGCCACATCTTTAATATTAAAATATGACTTAGAATTTGTGTCTCGTCTCTCAATTGCAAGCAATGCTGAAGCATAAATTTCCCGCCAGGTCAATCCAAATTTTTCCATTAATTCGTCGGGTTCGCCGCTTCCTCCGAATGTATCACGCACACCAACAAATTCAATTGGTACTGGACAGTTCTTTGCTGTTACTTCCGCCACAGCTCCACCGAGACCACCATACACCTGATGTTCTTCGGCTGTTACAATTGCTCCACATTCATTTGCAGCATCGACTATTGTATGGACATCAATCGGTTTAATAGTATGGCAATTTATTACCCGTGCTTTAATCCCTTTATGCTTATACAATTCTTCTGCGGCTAAAATAGATTGCCAAACCATTATCCCACAAGCAATTATTGCTACGTCATTACCTTCGGTTAGCACATTTGCCTTGCCTAATTCAAAATGCGAACCTTTCTCTGTAAACATTGGAACGGGTGAGCGACCAAATCTAATGAATGCAGGACCAACCATTTCGCCAATTGCTATTGTTGCTTTTTTGGCTTCTTCATAATCAGCGGGAACAACCACAGTCATATTTGGAAGGGTCCGCATAAATGAGATTTCTTCAAGTGCTTGATGAGTAGCACCATCAGGTCCAACTGTTATACCAGAATGACCACCACCAATTTTTACATTAGCATTATTATATGCAACTGAAATTCTCAACATATCTGAATTTCTAAATGCTGTAAAAGCACTATAGCTTGCAAAAAATGGGATTTTGCCTGAAAGAGCAAGTCCAGCTGCAATTGTTGTGGCATTTTGTTCAGCTATTCCAATTGAAAAAAACCTGTCAGGGAACTTTTCCTTGAAAAATGAGGTAAGAACGCTTCCAGTAACATCAGTGCCTAATACAACAACATTATCATAGCGTTCTCCAAGTTCAGCCAGTCCCTCACCGAACCCGTGACGTGTTGGTTTATTTCCTTTTATTTCATATTTTTTCATTTTATTACCTTCGATTAAACTATAATAATTCAACAATTTCACCTAATTCTTCAAGTGCTTTGATAGCTTGTTCTTCGTTTGGTGGATTTCCGTGCCATTTATAACTATCGTGCATAAATGATACACCTTTTCCCATAAAAGTATTTGCAATTATAACAAATGGTTTCCCGTTATTATGGGTATGGTAGTCAATGAATTTATCAAATGCTGATTGTATTTCTTCGTAGTTATGTCCGTCAATCTCGACAACCTCAAAATTGAATGCTCTGAACTTGTCTGCCAATGGGTAGATAGACATTACATCTCGAACACGACCATCTATCTGACAATCGTTGCTATCAACAATCCAGCAGAGGTTGTCCAGCTTGTAATGACCTGCACACATCGCTGCTTCCCAGCATATACCTTCTTGTAGTTCACCATCACCTGTCAAACAAAATACTCTTCTGTCTGTTTTATCCAAGTATTTATCACTCATTGCCATACCAACTGCAATAGAAATTCCCTGTCCCAACGAACCCGATGATGTCTCAAGTCCTGGCAAATGGTGGTCAATCCCAGGATGACCTTGCAACCGAGAATTGTATTTTCTAAGAGTTGAAAGCTCAGAAGGTTCAAGATAACCTGCCCTTGCAAGTGTTGCATACAATATTGGTGCAAGATGTCCTGCACTCAGAACAAACCTGTCTCTTTCTTTCCAGTAAGGTTCTTCGGGACGGTATCGCATTATACCACCAAAGTATAATACAGAGAAAATATCCGCTGTTCCTAATGAACCACCGCTATGACCCGATTTTGCCAGATACAGACTTTTTATCACGTCTCTTCTTAATTCTAATGCAATTTCTGCATATTCTGATGGCTCTCGGCGTTTGTTTTGAAAGGTTTTCTCGCTAAATTTAATATTTATTGCCATATCTTTTTTTGATTTATTATTAATTATTTTCTCAAAATTAACAAAAAATAGACAATTTATGATATACTTTCACCTGTATTAATTCGTAGAATGTTTTTTTAATGCAAATAATATATATTTGTATATTGTTCAATATTATTTTATCAAAATGAATAAACAAGACAAATCTCAAATGATAATTTCATATCGACTTAATTTCTTCTCTAATCTTGGGTATATTCTACTCATTTTCGCTTTGCTTTTTGTCATCAACGAAAGTATAATAATTAACAATTTTACTTATCACTCAATATTATACCTGGCAATTTTTCTTCTGATATCTTTCGTTATGATAGTAATAGGAAAGAAGCAAAGAAAAATAATATTCGATGATGAAAAGTTTGTTGTAAATAGTTCCGATAATAATCAATTTCATTTCTATAATGATTTGGATGAAGTTTATTTGATAAGAAATCCTAAAAATCATAATCTAACTCTGCGTTTGCTGTTTTCCAATAATGAAACTGTTTCTTTTTCCTCGTCCTATATCGGCGAAGATAATGTCAATAGAATATTTGAGTTCTTGAAAGAAAAAAATACAAATGCTCATTTCGAAACCATCATTGATAGCGGTATTCGATATGAATAACATTTACGTTGTATATAGCGACGAATTTGAGAAAATTGACTACGAAAATTCGCCTGCTGCAATGAAAGGCAGAATGTCAGGAATAATTGAACTTGTTAAAACTCAAACTGATTATTGCATTGTTCAGCCACCTAATATTGATGATGCAGAAATATTAAATGTTCATTTTCCCGAATACGTAGAAAAAATCAAGTCGAACAATACTCTATTCTCTATTGCCAAACTTTCGGCTGCATCTGCAATTAAGGCATCAGACCTTGCAATGGATGGGGTGCCTGCGTTTTCCTGTGCACGTCCCCCAGGGCATCACGCCTCACGTGGCGATAGCTGGGGCTATTGCTTTTTTTGCAATATTGCAATTGCACTAAAACGGTTGAGAAAACAGGGTAGGATAAATTCTGCTTTCGTTCTTGATTTCGATGCTCACACAGGCGACGGAACGATAGATTGCCTATCTGACTGGAAAGAAGTCAAAATTTTAAATCCAATGGCTGATGATGCTCAAAAGTATTTGAAAACAATCGATGAATTTACCGAAACTCTTTCGAATATTGATATTGTCGCTGTTTCTGCTGGATTTGATTCATATTTGCTCGATGTTGGGAAAAAATTATCTACTTTCGACTTCTACTTAATTGGACGGAAAATGAAAGAACTTGCCAAAAAATTGTCGAAAGGGCGACGATTTGCTGCACTCGAAGGTGGCTATTACCTGCCTGATTTGCCCAAAAATGTTCTTGCTTTTTGTGATGGTTTCAAAAATTAATTTATTTACCATTATGGAAGAAAATGTAAAAATTGAGTTTATTCCAAGAGATACCCTGAAATCTGATTACGACTGGGCTAATATCTCTTTTGGAGACGAAAGAGTTGGCAAAGCAAGATGCAAGATTTTAGGCGATACCTTAATAATATACTCTATCAACATTTTTCCTGAATACGAAGGTCGTGGCTTTGGCAAAACTTTTGTCGAACACGCAAAACAAAATTTCTCTAAAATCATTGCCGATAGGGTTCGTTTCAATGCTATTGGTTTTTGGGAAAAACTCGGTTTTGTTGATAACAAAGATGGTAATTGGTTATATGAAAGAAAATAATGGGAAAATATATTTTATTTCTGATGTTCATCTTGGTTTTTTCAAAAGAGATTTTGATTACAAACGTGAAGAATTGTTGCTTGCTTTCCTCGAAAAAATCAAACTTAATTGTTCGGAATTGGTTATTATTGGTGATTTATTTGATTACTGGTTCGATTATAAAACAGTTATTCCACGAGATTTTTATCTTACACTTGCAAAATTGAAAGAATTCTCTTCTTCGGGAATTCCCATTACATATCTGATGGGCAATCACGATTTCGGTCATTATAATTTTTTCAAAAGTGAACTCAAAATAAATGTAATTGAACAAGATATTACAAGAATTTATTTTGGCAAAAGGTTTTACTTATCTCACGGTGACGGCAAAGCATATAACGACGGAATGTATTTGATACTAAAAAAAATATTAAGAAATAAACTTGCAAAATGGCTTTACTCAAAAATACACCCTGATTGCGGCATCAAACTTGCCTCACACAGTTCCCGAAAAAGCCGTTCCTACACATCAAACAAAAAATATGGCGAAGCCGATGGGATGCTGGATTTTGCCAAAAACAAAATTTTGAACGAAAATTTCGATTTTGTAGTAATGGGACATCGTCATAAAGCTGAAATTGTTGACTTTGGAAAAGGTAAATATGTAAATTTAGGCGAGTGGCTTAATAACCCTTGTTACGGTGTTTTCGATGGTAACAACTTTGATTTAATTTATTTGGGAAAAACCTGGTAATAACTGAAATCATCTTTATTCACTATTTCCTTGAAGTTTATTATTCCTATGGTGCCTAATGGTATAAATTCAGATAAAAAAACATAGGTTTTTATAATGTCCTGCCTCTTTTTTCAGCCACACTGTTTGATTTTTTAAATTTTCCGAAAGTTTTAAAAAGTTACTTTTTGGACAACCCAATTAAAGTGTTTGCTTAATAATCAATTTTGTCCAAGTAAATAGAATTATATTTGGCTACTTTTTAATATTTCAGCTCTTTCTGCAATTCGCAAAGCCTCTATGATTGGGTCTAAATCTCCGTCCATCACTTCTTTTAGTGAGTAATTTTTTGCATCTCCCTCTAATCTGTGGTCTGTAACTCTATTTTGAGGATAATTATAAGTGCGGATTTTTTCTGAGCGGTCACCCGTTTTGACCATTGAGCGTCTTGATGATGCAATTTCCTCCTGCTGTCTCTTCAATTCAATCTCATATAAACGAGAACGAAGCACTTTCATCGCTTTTTCTCTGTTTTTAAGTTGAGAGCGTTCATCCTGACAGGAAACAACTATACCCGTTGGAATATGCGTTAATCGAACAGCAGTTTCCACTTTATTTACATTCTGTCCACCCGCACCACCCGAACGGAATATGTCAATTCGTAAATCTTCTTCACGTATTTGAATGTCAACTTCCTCAGCTTCGGGCAGCACTGCCACAGTTGCGGCTGATGTGTGAATGCGACCGCTTGCTTCTGTTTCAGGAACACGTTGCACTCGATGCACACCACTTTCGAACTTCATCAATCCATATAATTCCTCGCCACTCAACGAAAAAATAATTTCCTTAAATCCACCTCGCTCGCTTTCGTTGAAATCAATTATTTCCAGTCGAAAACCCTTTTTGTCAGCATATCTTTGATACATTCTAAACAAGTCTCCAGCAAAAATAGCAGCTTCGTCGCCACCTGTCCCCGCACGTATTTCTACAATACAGTTCTTATCGTCATTTGGGTCACGTGGTATGAGCAGAAATTTGAGTTCTTCTTCCATCTTTTCGATTTGTTCTTGCAATTCTGCAATTTCAATATATGCAAGTTCTTTAAGTTCAGCGTCAACATCTCTCTGTTCGGTCAATTCACGTGCTGAATTTAAGTCGTCGCATAATTTTATGTATTTTTCGCTTGCCAATGCAACTGGCTTGATTTGCTTTATTTCTCTGTTTAATTCTCTTAACAAATTGGGGTTCATTGAATATTCAGGATTGTTCAATTTTTCTTCTAACTCTTTGTATTTTTCAAGCACCGACTTTAATTTCTCGTACATTTTATCCTTCTTGTTACTTATGAAAACAACAAAAATACAAAATTTTTATTTTTTTTGAACCAAACTGATTATTTTTGTTTTATTATTTTGTTATAATTAGCGTTTGCAATAAATGTTTAGAAAACTTGTAGCATTGCTGTTTTTATTATTTATTTATGAGCAGTCACTTTCCAACGACACTTTGAAAATAAATATTAACGACACTCTCAAAATTTTTCCCTCACGCTTTCACGGTTCTGTTGTTGATTACCAGTCTATTATCAGTAAAAGAGAGATTAATTACGACAATTTTTATTCCACCAGCGATATAATTTTCAAAAGAAATAGTTATTACAAACTCGATTTGGGTTTTCCTCGACATAATACCTATTTTTCAGCTTTTTCTGGTAATGCACGCGATAATTCTGTGTGTTATAATGGTGTGCGACTTTCTCGTGTTGAATACGATTATTCAGAAATCAACCGCATTTCTCCCGAACAATTCGAAAACATTGAAATATTGGAGGGTTCAGATGCCGTCCTGCTAACAGGAAAATCGGTTGCAATAAATTTTCAAGAAAAAATATACAATACTGCCTCTCCTTTTACTAAATTCTGGTATTCCCAATCAGGTTATGAACTAATTGCTTCTGATGGACAGTTAAGCCAAAATATTACTCCAAAATTAAATTACGCATTTGGTTTTAGTAATTTAGGTGCCGACGGACGTTATACAAATCAAGGAATTGAACACTGGCAGGTTCGTACTACATTACGTTATAACCTCGATAGCATTAACTCTATTTCTCTAAATTACATATTTAACAACAAAAAATATGGATTAAATGGGGGAGTGGATGAAAATGCGGCCAATCCTGGCAATGAGTTTGAAACAAACGTATTATTCAATAATTTTCGTGAAAGAAACTACACTACTGACCTGATTTTAACTGCTTCTTCCCATTCATATACTTCAAAGTACTTATTCAATCTTTATTTTTCGCATCAGGAAAATCAACTTCGATTTGAAAATGATGACAAAATCTTACAAATTAAACCCGAAGGAAAAAGTATTTACAATACTTTTCTCTATGGAACAAACTTTTTAGTAGATTATCATTTGTTGCCTTTCCTTAATTTGATTATTGGAGCCACCATTGAGCAAACATCAATTGAAGAAAACACTTTCACTCAATCTTTCGATAAATTTTCAGGTAATTCTTTTGTTAAAGTTAAAATACCTGTTTCTGATATTATTAATCTTTCTT
>JAKIZO010000029.1:2846-5421 GCA_022707965.1 Bacteroidota bacterium | reverse complement strand
ATAAGATATGAAAGAAAATTCGATTATGATTTACTTTCCTACGCTGCCCGTATATCTCTCAATTTTATTAATTCCAGGCACGAACTTGATTTCTCAAAGTTTCAAATTCTTCCAAATCTATCGCAAGGTCTCACCCGAGCAACTGAAACCAACTATTTATTTTTACTCAATTCATATTGGAATTATTTAAATATTAAATCAACTATTTTCTATCGTCGGACAAATAATCCATTGATAGCAAGATTATCGTTAAACAAAAACTATGTGATTTATTCAGATGATTGCGACTGCAATAGCAGAAATTCTTTTGGAATTTCAATATTTTGGTCTGATAAATTTTTCGACAAAATTTATTTAGACACCAAAATTGTTTCTCAGTACTCCGAGACAAACAATCACCAGGAATTATATTACCCGTTGTTCTACTCTAATCTTGCCGCTGCATACGAATACATCGTTGGAAAAAGCATTTTAAAAGCAGGACTGGAAGCTGAAATATATTCTCCAATAAAGGGACTTCACTTCTATCCGATTAGTAAAGATTTTGTAGAAACTGATGTTAAGGGTGAATGGCTTGGTAATGGACTTAACGTTTTTGCTGCTTTGAAACTTGGGAATGCTTATTTAAGGCTGAGCTTCGAGAATATCTTGGGGCAGTATTATTACCGTGTTCGCAATTATCCTATGCTCGATAGAGTATTTCATCTATCAGTTACCTGGTCTTTCAATGATTAGTTGTAATTAATAATCTTTTCGATTAGATTTTGCAAGGTCAAAATATTATTACCACCCGATGATTTTAGTTCAAAATCGGCTTCGCAAAGTGATATTATTGCATTTTCAGTTGCTTTATTAGAATAAATTTTCGCAGGTTCAATATAATCTTTGATAAAATAAGAGTTTACACCAATTGCATCGGCAATTTCTTTGGAATCTTTTGTTTTTTGAAGCAATTCCTGCACTTTCCAAATTGCTATAAAATATCGGGTAAGCATTGTAATAATGAGCATTTCCTGGCGTTCGGTTGCAAGCATATTAAACAATATTTCGTTAGCAAGGGCTATATTTTTAACTCCTATGGCTTTTTGCAACTCAAATACGTTATTGGTTCGTCTATTACCTGTTACCTTTGAAATATCATCAAGTGTAATTTCTTTGCTATCTCCAACAAACAAACATATCTTTTCTACTTCGTTTGCAATATCTCGCAATTCTCCGCTCGTTAGTGCAAACAGTAGATTTGCCGCTTCTTGCGAAATTTGCTTACCGTAAATTTTGAATCTTTCTCTTATCCACGTTATAATTTGGTTATCATACAGTTTTGGAAACTCAATCCAATCGTAATTTTTCAACAAAATGTTGTACGGGTATTTCGCTTGCTCAATCATTTTCTCAAATTTAGCTTTGTTTTTGCCTGCAAGTCCTGCACCAATTCCTGAAAAAGTATCTATGAAAGCAACAAATACCAAAGTTGAAAAATCTGATGGACTGCTTAAGTATTTTGCCAAAGATGAATTTTTATCTGCTTTTTTGCTACGTCCCGTGAATAGCTTCTCCGTATTTTTTACAACAACAAGCCGCTTCTCGCTCATCATAGGAAATGACGAACATCTCTCGACAATTGTTCTTTCGTCGATTTCTCCGCCATCCAATAAATCAAAATCATACGTGTTTTTTTTATTGGGGAAGTAACTATTTATTAATTTCTCTAATGCTTCGCCTATTAGAAATTCTTCCTGACCGAATAGAAAAATAATCGGACTTTTTTTCTTTATTATTTCATCTATACTTTTCGACATTCTTATAATCCAATATCTCTCTTTAGCGGTAAAAATGGCTTCAATTTTTTAACTATAATTTCTGTTGTTGTAGGTTTTTTGATAAAATCATTGATTTTCCATTTGACAAGCTCAGCAACAAGCGTTGAAGTACTTAAAGCAGTGAAAGCGACAACAGGAATATCTTTCGTGCCATCAATAGAACGGATATTTTTCAAAGCAGTAAAACCGTCCATTACAGGCATCTGCATATCAAGAATTATCAAATCAGGACTAATTTTAGGTATCATCTCAAATGCTTCACTTGGATTTTCGGCAAGATGTACATTAGCATAAAAATATAGTTCAATTACCTTTTTCATCATCATACGATAGGTGTCGCTATCGTCTATAACAAGTACATTTGCAAGCTCTCCTGTTTCTTTTGCCATTTTTTCACTCTCTATTTTAATACAAGAATTTTCATAGGTAGCTGGTCGTTTTCAGCAAAACGTACTAATGCAGGTATCATTTCTTTCTTTACTGCTTCGCCTTTTGCTGCAATTAATATTCCTTGTTTTGTGTAGTAATCTTCCGCAAATACCATCCCGGGTTCGATTTTGTTTATTGGTACTCTCATAACTGCTTTTTGTCCCAGGCTCATTCTTTCTGCTTGAATAATGTCAATAAACACTTCAACAACTTTTTTCTCAAAAAGTATTCCACGCCTGTTATGTAGAAAATTTAATGCAAAATTATATTTTGTTTTGGTTGCCTCCAAAAAGGCATTAATATCCATTAACATTGTAGGTCGTGCT
>JAKIZO010000029.1:0-2836 GCA_022707965.1 Bacteroidota bacterium | reverse complement strand
CCCGAACGTGTTCTTGGCTTTTTATAAACAGTATTGTGAAAGAAATTTACTACACTAATGATTTTTGCAGCAGGAAGAATACTGTCCTCTTTCAAACCTTGTGGAAAGCCCGAACCATCAAGTTTTTCGTGATGTTGAAACACAATATTCGCAACATTCTCCAGGTGTTTATGTTTTTTTAATATATATACTCCAACATCTACGTGATATTTGTAATGCTCGTATTCAAGCGGCGACATTTCATTTATATTTTTATGCAGTGCCGAATCGAAAAAAGTAATTTTCCCAATATCGTGCAGCAAAGCAGCAATTTTTAACTCATAAGTCGATTCCTCGTCCATTCCGAGTTCTTCGGCTACCATCAAGCATTTTTCAGCGACAAATCGTGAATGGCTCCCGTCATAAAATCTCTCAGTAAGTAATGCGATTGAAGACAAAACCTCTATATTGTCAATAAATGTTTGAGCAAGCATATCGCTCAATTCTTCTATCATATGCTCTTTTTCATCTTTTTCTTCTATTGGCTCAGTATTGTCATTATTATCTTCAACGATATTTATATTTTGTTCGTCCATAGAACACACACTTTCAACTAAGCAATATTATGATTTATTTTTAACTTGCAAATTTAACAAATATTGTATAAAATTACATAAATCATTTGTTTAAAATTATTGAGGAGTTTAAATGAACAAAATTAAAAGACTGGGTGTCATTACAAGTGGCGGCGACTGCGGTGGATTAAACGCCGTAATCAACGGTGCTGCACGTATGGCTTTGAGAAATAATATTGAACTTGCTATTATTCCTAATGGTTACGCTGGTTTATATAATTTGATTAATCTCGATTTAGTTATTATGGATGAGTCTCGAATTGACAGAATTCACTCCGGAGTGGCTGGTTCAGAAGCCGGTCATTCAAGAGTTAAAATTAGCAAGATAAAAGATGAACATAAATATGATAGAATACGAGATGGCTTGAAAAAGCACGGTATTGATGGATTAATCATTGCGGGTGGCGACGACACGGGTTCCGTTGTTGTCGACCTATACAATAATGGCATACCTTGCGTACACGTTCCAAAAACTATGGATTTGGACTTACAAACTTATTCTGTTGGTGGTGATTCTACAATCAACCGCATCGCTAAATTTACTGATGAACTTCGCACAACTGGTCTTACACATAATCGTGCCTTAATTATTGAAGTTTTCGGTCGCTATGCGGGACACACTGCTTTTCGTGGTGGTGTTGGCGCAGACGCTGACTGCATTCTTATTCCTGAAATTAATGTTGATTATGAAATAGTTTATCAACATTTTAAGAAAACTTATATTAATCGTTTGGTTCATTCCGATGTCAAAGGCTCCACATACATAATTGTTGCAGCAGAAGGCGTAAAAGATAAAGAAGGCAAATATTTCACAGATTCAACTGCCGGTCAGGATTCTTTCGGTCACCAGAAACTATCAGGTGTTGGACAATATATTCGTAAGCAACTGGAATACTTTATGAAGCAAGATACTGAATGGGCAGACGTCCTTAAAAACGAAGGTATATATGTTGATGGAATTTATATGTACCCCGAAATTCGGGAAGTGCAGCTTGGTCATTTAGTTAGAGCGGGCGGAACCACAGCTTACGATGTTGCTTTCGGCAAGCAAGGTGGTGGCGCTGCCGTCCTTCTTCTTCTTGAAGGTATTTATGGTGTTACTGTCGTTGGTGTCGAAGGTAACGAGATTTCTTATCTCCCAACATCAGAAGCAATCAAACAGAGATATGTTGATTTGCAGGAAATTGCCTTCTACGAACAACTTGGTGTTTGTTTCGGTCGTCAAGTAAAAAATTACGACCCTATTTTCAAACGCCACGAAGGTGTTATCCATAGATATTTATAATTTTGCAATTTGATTGTTAAATAAGTTCTTGTTTCATAACCTTCGGAAGGTTTGATACCTTCCGTAAGGTTATGAAGTTTTTTGGATAGCTACTATATAATATTTATTGATTATTTGCGTTTCTTATTAATAATTAATTAGTGCTTATGTTTGATTAATATAATTTTTTAAGTTATTTTTGTTGTCTTATTTTTGTGTATTTTGTGTTAAGTTTGTTATATGGAAGCTATTCTTAAAATTTTAATCGTATCTTTGTTCAGCTATTTATTAGGCTCTTTCCCAACCGCTGTCATTATCAGCAAGCGTTTCTTCGGTTTCGACATCCGCGAAAAAGGCAGCGGAAATATGGGCAGCACTAACGCTTTCCGTGTATTAGGTTGGAAATGGGGACTTACTGTTCAAGTAATAGATATTTTAAAAGGTGTTCTTGCTGTTGTCTTAATTGCCCCCGTTATCGCTAATGGGATTTCTTTTCCCAATACCACTGGTTTTGAAAATATTACAATTGTAAAAATTATTGCGGGTATTTCTGCAATTTTAGGTCACGTTTTCTCAGTTTTTGTGGGATTTAGAGGGGGGAAAGGAATAAACACTGCTGCCGGTATGATGGTGGCTATTCTTCCCGTTGATGTTTCAATTGCACTCGGGATATTTATCCTTGCTGTGATTTTTTCTGGGTATGTTTCATTGGGTTCTATCGCCGCTGCCTTCACTTTGCCTTCATCTTTGATTGTTAGATATAATTTATTCCACGTTAATATTCCAAACTATGAAATAATTGTTTATTTCTCTTTTCTGATTACTTTATTAGTTATTTATACTCATCGTTCAAATATAAAACGCCTTCTTAGTGGGCAAGAAAATCGTTTCAAAAATTTACATCTAATCAAAATTTTCGGGAAAGCGGATAAATAATTTGAAAAATATTTTTGTTATT
>JAKIZO010000028.1:16681-29431 GCA_022707965.1 Bacteroidota bacterium | reverse complement strand
ACACATTTGGAATATCGGGCAGCGACAAATCTTACAGCGAATTGCTTGTTGAATCTTATATAAAGTCGCAAGCATCTCGCACCGAAGGATTGCAATCGCGCAAGCAAACTCTTCAAACTCGCCAAAAGTTTTATAACGAATTGAATGCTAAGCTCAATTCGCTTATCTCTCAACTCGATAAATTTGGCGAATATAAGAAAGTTGGCGATAATTTTACATTTACGCCTACTAATGGAATTAATGATAAGTTCAAAACTCGCAAGGCGACTGCAACCAGTAACGAGTTCTTTACCGTCAAAGCAGACGGAAATGCCATAGTCGGTTCTAACTCTATAAAAGTTAACCGTATCGCTACAAATGATGTGCTGGTTTCCAATAGGCTTAATCTTTCGGATGCCTTCGGCGAAACCGCCGGCGAAAAGTCTTTTGATTTGTCTGTCAACGATAAAACCTATACTGTTACTGTTAATTTCACAGGAAGCGAAACTAACGAAGAAGCAATGAGAAAAATTGTCAATGCTATCAACGGCATAAAAGACGTCAAAATCAACGCTTCGCTTGTGAAAGATACCGAAACAACCGGTAGAATTTCTCTTGTTTCCAAAGAAACGGGTGAAAACAACAAAATTACGTTTACTCAAACATCTACTACTGAATTGCTGGGCTGGACTACTTCTCTATATTCCAATCCGAATGCACGAACTGCTATCAGTGGTGGCTCGGCGGGCTATAAAGTATCAGATGCTTCATTGCTCAACGCAAGCTTCGAGGCAAATGGTATCGAAATTACAAGAAACTCTAACGAAGTAAAAGATGTGCTGCCAGGTATAACAATTAATCTATTGAAACCGCAAGCAGCAGATGCTCAGCCAATCGGAATTACCACCGATATTGATGTCGATGGATTTGAAAGCTTCGTCGATGCTTTAATTAAAGAATACAACGGCGTGCTGTTTAATTTGAACCAGAACAAAGATATCCAAAGGCAAGATACAGCTATTTCTTCGTTACAACAAAGATTGAGAGCAGTGGGGACTGCTGTGCTAAATCCTACGGACGACCCCGATGCACCAAAGCGTCTCACTGATATAGGCTTCAAGTTGAATAACGACGGAACCTTAGTTCTCAAAGACAAAGATAAATTAAAAGAATTTCTTGCAAAAGACAACGGGGCTGAAAATATTGCAAAATTATTCACTTCTGAGACAGGATTTATTGCTAAAATCAATGAAGTGATTTATAATCTTAAACCGCAAGGTGGCAATAGCGGTCTTTTGAGGACAAGAAATGAATCCATTACAAGAGAAATTACCAATATAGATAAAAGAATTGCTTCTATCGAGGCAACAATCGAGCAACAAGCTGAGAGCCTCAGAAAAGAATACGAAAGTTATCTAAAAGTATACTTGCAAGCTCAGGGACAATACTCTTTGCTTTCTACTATGTCAACTTCTTCATCAAGTACGGGGTATAGTAGCTTGATTGCTCAACAAGCTGCATTAGGACAATAATTAAAAGAGGTCCAAAATGATTAATGGAATTCAGCCCACTGCTGCAATAAGAGAAACATCTCTCGAAGATTTGCAGCTGGAAACCAAAAAAGAGCGATTTGCCCTGCTCGCAGAGCAATTCAGGGCAGAATTTAGCTCTGATAAGGAAGAAGGGTCCTCTGTCGGTGCAAAACTCGATAAGGAAACCCAGACAGAAGAGATTAAGCCGAAAGAAAAGGAATTTAAAAATAAAGTAAATTCTGATTTGAAAGAACTTGGAGAAAAACTCAAAAATATTGTAAAGGAAGCTGATGTTTTTCTCGAATTTTCTATCGATAAAGACACAAACAAAATGATTTTGCGTGTCATCGATAACAAAACAAAAGAAGTAATTCAGCAATTGCCGTCTGAAATTGCTCTGAAAATTGCAAGGATTGTAAGCAATATCGAAGGTGAAGGGCAAATAGCAAATGCAAAAGTATGATGAAATATTGAATTTTATCTCTGTTGTTTTCGATAATACTAATCGTATTGCCAAAGCTCTGAACGACGGTAATTTCGACCTGGAAGATTTAGAAGAAATATCTAATCTTTATGAAGAAAGGGAGAAAAATATCCTTCATCTGAAATCTTTGCTCGAAACAGATATTGGCAAGGAATTTGTTGCTGAAAAGCAAGATGAATGGAATGAAAAAATCAACTTGCTTGTGAAAATGGATTCTGTTAATTTAGAATTGCTGCGAAAGAAAACTAAAGAAACAGGAGAAAAATTAAAGCAGCTGAATAAACAAAAATCGGTTTTAATTTATTCTAAATAACAAAGGTGTGATATGGATATCGGCTCAATAAAACCACAGGGAGTGTCGGGACCTAAAAATAACGAGCGGGTTTCTGATAAGAAGGATAAAGCAAAAACTTCATCAGGAAAAACGTCCGCAGCAGGTGGCGATACTTTGTCGATTTCAAGCGAAGCGCAGAAGCTTTCGCGCGTATTCTCGCGCATTTCATCGGGTTACTACAATTCGCCCGAAGTGCTTCGCGAAACTGCTCAACGCATTTTGAACGAGTTGGACAAACAAGAGTAGCTTACTTACGGTTCTTTAGCAGTAGTTTCTTTATTGATTCTATACTTTTCTTTTCGTCTTCTTGATAATGCTTCAAAATTGTATCGGATTTTACAACAGGCGTAACTTTTTCTTCCGCAGCGGGCTTTGGCTCGGCGGGCGGGGGTTCTTTTATGCTTGTAATTGATTCGAGCATCTCTTCCTGTTTTTGTGCCAACACTTTCTCATTGACATACAACTCTTCGGGGTCTATTGGAATGCCCTTCACAATCAGTTCTAACTTCTCTGTCCCGAAAATATCCACAAGCTTGTCGTAAACAGTTGCTCGGGTGAATGGTTTAGAAATAAACCCGGAAATGCCATTTTTTACGGCTAATCCTAAATTTTCTACGTCTGAAAGTGCAGAAACCATAATTACAGGAATATTCTTTGTTGATTTGATGTGCTTCAATATTTTCAGTGTTTGATGTCCGGAAAGTTCGGGCATAAGAATATCAATGATAATCAGAGTAGGCAGATGCTCCACCGCAAGTGCTATTCCATTATATCCATCAGACGCAAGGTATGAGGTCTTAAATCCATAACTTGCTAATGTTTTGGACAAAATCCTCTGCATCCAAACGTCATCGTCAATTATTAATGCAGAATATTCAGCCATAATTTTATTCCTTGTTGTTTAATTTTTTTATGGCTATGCTACTAATATCTTCGTCAATTAGGTGCGAAAACTTAATACTGGAATTTGCAATTGCATCTTTTAGAGCACTTATCTGAGTTTTTGCTGCTTGACGATTAATCTGGATTATCTTCTCGTATATCTCTTTGCGGTGCACTGGCACTGATTTGGGTGCTTCTATGCCCAATCGCACTACACCACGGTCGTAACTCAAAACAGTAATCTGAATTGAATTGCCAATGGTGATTACTTCTCCTATCTTCCTTGATAGAACTAACATTTTGCTATTCCTTTATTGTTTTTTGCTTTTTGGCAATTACGTAGTTTGTTGTATACTTGTCTGACGGCAAGATAATTTGCTCGCCTGTTTGCTTCTCGATATTGAATATAACTGGCGCTTTCATATTGGCGCTCATCTCACCGTTTTCGTCTTCCAGAGTAATGACTACAAATAGCACCTGCTTTTCGAGGTCGTATTTTATCCCGGGGTCGTAATATACGTCAATATGCCAGGGACTGAGCAGCGGAAACCCAATTTCAGGTTCATCGACAGATATTAGCCATTTGAAAGGTGCAGTTGATTCCTCGCTGATTAACACATAATCGTGCAAATCTTCAAACCCAAGCATACCATCTTTGAACTTGAAAATATACTCCTCGTCTATCTCCAACTCGCCGAAGTAGTTTGTTTTTATTACTCTTTTCTTTGCCATAGCGTTTCTATTAATAACTATTAATAAACAAATTAATAAAATTATCTTATTTTCACAATGATAATTTTATCATTTCAAATACTTTTTGCAAATACTTCTTGTAGTCGCAATCCGCAATACTGTTCATTGTGCTTTCGAACTGTTCGAGCGAGATAAATCCACGGTTTAACGCAATTTCCTCCAAGCAAGCAATTTTTGTGCCCTGACGTTTCTCGATGGACATAATAAACAGCGACGCTTCGGTGAAATTCTCGGGTGTGCCTGTATCGAGCCAGGCAACTCCTCGCCCTATGGGTGCCACTTTCAACCTGTTCTGACGCAAATAGTGCTTGTGTATGTCCACTATTTCGAGTTCGCCCCGGCTGCTTGGAGTAAGCGAGCGAGCAATTTCGACTACATTTTCGTCGAAAATATAAAGTCCGGGAATTGCAAAGTTTGATTTCGGGTTTTCGGGCTTTTCCTCAATCGACAGCACATTGCCATTACGGTCGAACTCAACTACGCCATACATCTGTGGCTTTTCCACGTTGTAAGCGAAAATTGTTCCGCCAATGTTCTTTTCCAGCGACCTGCGGAAGAAAGTAAGGTCGCCATAGAACAAATTGTCGCCCAAAATCAGCACACACTGGCTATCTCCGATGAAGTTCGCACCAATGATGAATGCTTCGGGCAATCCTCCGGGGTGGGGCTGTTCGGCATATTCCAGGTTAATTCCCCATTGCGAACCATTTCCGAGCAAGGTGCGAAAAGCAGGAAGGTCTCTTGGTGTAGAAATAATGAGAATTTCGCGAATATCAGCGAGCATCAGAGTAGAAAGCGGGTAATAAATCATAGGCTTATCGTAAATCGGCAGCAGTTGCTTGCTGATAACGGACGTCATTGGATATAGGCGTGTTCCTTTGCCTCCTGCTAATATTATTCCTTTTGTGTCCATACTAATCTATATTCAAAAACATATCTGACGCCTTGTTGCTCTTCCATTGAGCAAGTGTCATACCCTGCAAATCGCGTTCTTTAACCAAAATGTCTTTGCTAAATGCTTGCTTGATTTTTTTTGCAATTCGCTTGTCGCACAAAGACCAATCAATATCTTCTGCCATAGGCGAAATTACACCTTCGCAGCGTGGGTTGTATGTTCCGCTGCAAAGATACTGAACGTAGCTGTCTTTCGTAAGCAACATTCCGTGTGCAAATCCGGGCGGTATCCACATCCACTCGGAATAATCAAGATTGGGCGCGCCCGTAAGTTCATACGCAATAATTTTGCCAAACGTCTCTGAATTTTTGCGAATGTCTATTGCCATATCGAGCAAATTCCCGCTTATGCAGCGAACTAATTTGCCCATAAACGGGTTCCACTGAAAGTGAAATCCACGAAATGTATTTTTGTAGGAAAAAGATTCGTTGAACTGCAAAAAGTCGTATCGCCTGATAAATGAGAGCTCGTCTATTCCATAGAAATCGTCTTCGCGGTAGGTTTCTGTAAAATAGCCTCGTTCGTCGATGAATTTTTTGAAGCGAATAACTTGTATTTCTTCTATTTCAAGCGGTTGCACGCTAAGAATTTGCATCAGTTCGTCCCTGAATTATGTATAAACTATAAATCCTTTAACGTAATTATCGGCTATTTCATTTAAAATTTTAGAAAAATTATCAAATCCGTAAATATTGATAAAATTTATTGGTGAAATTTGCCGTTCCTGCAAACGTTCATTCGGCAAAATTATCTCGTGAATTTTCCGAAGTTTGCCAATAAAGTCGGCATTTTTCTTTTTCAGTGCCGCAACATACTTTTTCTGCAAGTTCTCAATCAATTCGGTTGTTTTGTGGGCGTAGCTTTCCTGCGTTCGGACAAGCGACGGGTCTGCGTTGATAAGCAAATCAGTGAGTTGCGAGAAATTTTGCTGAATTTCGTGCTTCACCTGCTCGAAAATTCCCTCCGAAACGTCATTAATAACTAAACTGCTCAAAAATTGCTCAAATTTGTTTGCAGGCTCGAAAAAGTGCGCTAAATCAAAACCGTTTTGTTCAAGGAAATGAATATGCCGCTCGGGCACGAAGCAAGCCATTGCTCTATTTGCAACCGGCGGGAAATCTACTCCGAAAAATTCATAAGCTTCTTTGAGCATTGCAAAATATGAAATTTCGCCGGGGCCAAGCACGCTTGCAGCCGAAGGAAAGCACACCTCCTGAAAAATTGGTCGCAGAATTGCCTTCGGCGAGTAATCGGCTGGATTTTGGTGCATATCCGAGACAATTTCGCTGTAAGTGTGTATGGCGTGATTTATCGAATAAAGCGAATTTTCAGGCGAAACGGTGCGAATTGAATAGCGTTTGTTTGCAAGGTGCTTGCAATAATTGAAATAGTCGATAGAAATATTTACCGTGTGCCCGTTATTTTCGAGCAAAACCCTGTTTTGCGAAAAAATATCGAACAACTGCTCGAAACTATTCTGCGAGGCGAAATTCACTTCCGCAAGTCGGGCAATTGCACCGCTTTTCCGTGCAGTGGCAGCAGAAGCAAAAAGCAACCCTTCGTTTTTGAACAGCGTTTGATAGAATTCGAGCATTGCGTCTGTCCAACGCTTGCCTTTGGTATAAATCGAACGCAAAGTGTCGGCAAGCTCTTGCTTGTTCTGCGAATAGGGAAGAGCCTCGATAACTTCACCGAGCGTTTCTTCGATTTTTTCGTCGAAAACGAGTTCGGAAACGGGCGTATTTTCGCAGGTAGAATAATCAGGGTGGAATAAGCGTATATGATGATTAGCATCGAAGATGTAAACTTCGGCAGATTCTTTTGCGTCGTGGTCGTTGTCTTCAAGCCAGAAAATCGGGATAAACTGAATTTCGGGGTGCTGCTGTTGTAGTTTCTTTGCGATATTTATTGCGGTTGCTATTTTTAAGCAGGTGTAGAGAGCCCCGCCCAAAAATCCGACCTGTTGCCCGGTGGAAACAAACAAAGTGTTCGCAGCGGACACTTGCGAGATATTTTCTCTTTGCTTTTCAGACAAATCGAGAGATTGCATAGTTTCGGCAATAATCCACCGAGCGATTTGCCGATTTGGGAAATTTTGGGCTTTATGGCTTAGGAATTGCTTATCCTCGATTTTAGAAAATTCGGCAAAACGCGATTGTGCAAATTTTTCGCCCCGGATAAATTTGCAAAAGAATTCACCATTTTGCGGAATTTTTGAAAAATCAAGGAAAATCATAATCAAAAGTTATAAATTTTCAGGTAACGAAGGGCAATCATCACAATTAATGCAGTTGCTGCAAGGTAGCCAATGGTCAATCCAATGCGTCGGAAACGATATTCCCAGATATGTTGCAAACGGAAGCGAACAACTAATTCGAACCTGTATTCGAACATTGCAAACCCAACAAAGGTAAGAAAATTTGCTGCCGCAAGCTCGAACCTATGCAGAAGAAAGGTAACAACAGCAAAGAAAAGAAAAATAAACACCGAAAATTTACTCAATTTCGTTCTCCTTTGGTTTATTCTTTGTTGTTTTCGGGAAAACACCTGCCTGAGCAGAAATATTCAGTAGCACACCAATTGCAATCGAATAGAAAATCACAGCTGTTCCGCCGTAGCTAATGAAGGGCATCGGCACACCAGTTGTCGGAAGAAGTCCCGTATTAACTCCTGCATTGACAAACACATAGATGGCAAATGTTACGATAATTCCAACTGCAAGGAAATAACCGAAATTGTCGGGTGCTTTTTTGGCAATTATCATTCCACGCCAGAAAATAATCGCAAAAGCAAGTATAACAATAAGCAAACCGAAAAATCCGTATTCTTCGCCGATAATCGAGAAGATAAAGTCCCCGTAGGACTCGGGAAGGAATAGATGGCTCTGGCGGTTTTGCCCGGGTCCGACGCCAAATAGCCCACCGTTGCCAATTGCGATAAGTGCTTGATTTAACTGGTAATTTACTGTTTCAACGGGATTTGCGTTCCCGTCCAAACCCAGAAAAGCTTTTATTCTGTTCATACGGTAAGTTGCACTAACAGCATAGACGCCCGCAGCAGCAATGCCAATTAATCCCGTTGCAAATAAATGAATTAGGTTTACATTCCCGATGAACATCAAAGCAATAGCAATAAAGAAAATTACAATCATAGTGGAAAAATTGGGTTGCAAAGCAATGAGCCCGCAAATAATAAGTGTCCAAACAATAAAAGGCAAAAATCCCTGCTTGAAGTCCTTGATTACGTCTTGCTTCCTTGTCAGTAGTGCAGCAAAATGAAGCACCATCGCAAATTTTGCAAGCTCGGAAGGTTGAAAGCTGAAAAAACCAAGACGCAACCAGCGCGACGCCCCTTTTGTTGCTTCACCTGCGAAAAGCACTACTACCAGCAGAATTATGCTTGCAATAAGCAGTGGCTTGCTGATTTTTTGCCACAAGTGATAATCCACTCTTGATATAATCAGCATCAGTATTATTCCACCGATTACTCTAATGCTATGATTAAGCACTAATTTCTCGGGCATACCGAATTTCATCTCGGCTATGGTTGCGCTTGCCGAATAAACAAACGCAAGACTGAACAGCATCAGCCCGACAACGGGAATTAGTATCAGCCAATCGACGTATCCGACATTTTTTTTCATTGTTCTGCCTGTTTGATTACTTCAAGTTTTGCATATTGAAGCAGTAGAAGCTTTTTCCCGATATTCGCAAAATTTACGGTTGCTTTTCGCATCGAACCTTCGCCGCTTAATCCAGTGATTTTGCCAACACCGAACTGACTGTGGCGAACTAAATCGCCCACCCGAAAGTCGTAAACAGTTTTTTCTATCTGCGAATATGAATTATCGTTGTCTTGCTGTTCGTAATAATCAGATTTGTAGGGACGAGCGTTGTAGCTTGGTTTTGTTGTGCTTATTGGTGCACCCGAAGTGTTCAGATGCCGCAATAGGCATGGTTCGATTTCTTTCAGGAAATATGAAGGCTTCTGCATCATAATATCGCCAAATTTCATTCTGCTGCGGGCATAGGTCAAAGTTAATTTCTCTTTTGCGCGGGTAATTCCCACATAGAATAGGCGGCGTTCTTCTTCCTCTTCGTCTTTGTTGAAGGTTGCGCGGGAAATTGGGAAAGTGCCGTCCTCAATGCCTGCGATAAAAACATACTTAAATTCCAGCCCCTTTGCGGAATGCAATGTCATAATTGGAAGTCGCTCTTTTGTGAGGTCGCTTGTGTCGATATCGGCAACCAGAGACATTTGCTGGATGTAGTCGTTGAGAGTGCTATCGGGGTTTTCCTCGGCAAAGTAGGTGATATCGCTTACAACTTGCTCTATGTTTTCGATGCGGTCGTAAGCTTCGTCTGTTCCAATTTCCTGATAAAATTCAATAAGTCCCGTTTTTTTGATGTATTCGGCAACAACTGATGCGTAGTCTTCGCTGCTGAGTTTCTGGCGGTAATTATCGATAAATTCAACAAATTGCTTGATAGCATTTTTCGATTTAGGGACGAGTTCTTCGATATTATCGGCATTTCTGAGAGCTTCGTAGAATGAAAGCCCGTTTTCTATTGCATAAGAATTAATGTGTTTCAAAGAGGTTTCGCCAATTCCTCTTGCAGGTTCGTTGATAATTCGAAGAATTGCCTCGCGGTCGCGTGGATTGATAAGCGTTCGCAAGTAGGCAAGCACATCTTTGACTTCCTTCCTTTTGTAGAAGGACATACCGCCAACAACTATATACGGAATATTATATTTTCTGCAAGATTTTTCGAATTCGAGCGATTGAGCGTTAGTTCTATATAAAATACAAATATCGTTGAGCGGAACGCCGCTTTCGGAAAGTTTGCTGATTTTTGAAACGACAAATTCAGCTTCTTCGCGGTCGGAACTGCATTCGACAAGGTCAATTAAGTCGCCTGTTTCGTTGGCTGTGAAAAGTTTTTTCTTGATTTGGTAGGTGTTGTTCTGAATAACCGAATGAGCTGCTTCCAGAATAGTTTTAGTCGAGCGATAATTTTGTTCCAGTTTGAAAATTTTAGCGTGTGGGTAGTCGCGTTTGAATTCAAGGATATTTTGAATATCGGCGCCGCGCCACCCGTAGATGCTTTGAGCGTCGTCGCCGACAACGCAAATATTCTGATATTTCTTCGATAGCAAGCGAATTGCAACATATTGAGCGTGATTTGTGTCCTGATATTCATCTACCATTATGTAGCGAAAAGTGTCCTGATAGAATTCGAGCACATCGGAATGCTCTTCGAGCAGACGGATAAAGTTCCATAGCAGGTCGTCGAAGTCCATAGCGTTGCTATCGCGAAGGCGTTCTTCGTAGAGCTTATAAATTTCGGCGAAGATTTTCTCCTGCGGGTTGCGAGCGCTGTCGTAAATAGATTGCCAGGTTTGCAGTCTGTTCTTTGCTTTTGAGATAATCGAAGCAACTTGTTGAGGGCTGAGCGGCTTCTCGGGCAAAGACTTTTCCTTGAAAATCTTCTTAATCACGCTGAGCGAATCTTCCGAATCGTATATGGTAAAATCCGATGTGTAGTTTATGAAATCCGCGCTTTGGCGAAGAAGACGTGCAAAAATCGAATGGAAAGTGCCCGCGCGGATTAATGCGGCGTCGCGACTGCCCACCAGCGAGGCTATGCGTTGCTTCATCTCGTTTGCGGCTTTGTTTGTGAAGGTGAGTGCCAGAATGTTCCTTGGCGAGACACCGTCGGCAACAAGATAAGCAATGCGATGGGTTAGCACTTTGGTTTTGCCACTGCCCGCACCCGCAACAATAAGCACCGGACCGTTTTTTGCTTTAACTGCGGCGGCTTGCTGTTCGTTCAATCCTTGTAGAATTTGCTCTGGTTCGAGGTTTGAAACTAATCTATCTGCCATAATAAAAACTGCTAAATTAAATTTCAAAATTAATCATAATTATCTAACTAACCAAAGAGATGGGGGAAATTGTTTTCTTCGCCGCATAATAATTAAAAACCTTCCTGATATGAAAACCTTCGGAATATGAGAAACCTTCGGAATAAGAAAACCTTCCGAAGGTTATATGCCTTGTGTTTAGAGAAAACTTGAAAAATAATATTGTCTATTTCTTAAATAGTAGTTCAGACATTCTTGTCTGAAAAATCAATCAAATTTATATTCTGCAACGTCTTTGCACAAACAGGAATGAATATATAGGAAAACCTTCCGAAGGTTTCAAACCTTCGGAAGGTTAAGGCGATTGAAAGAGATGTGCATAGCACAGACAGGAATGTCTGTGCTACCACTGATTATAAAAAACCTTCGGAAGTTTTAGGCAATTGAAAGAGATGTGCATAGCACAGACAGGAATGTCTGTGCTACCGCTGATAATGAGAAAACCTTCGGAAGGTTAAGGCGATTGAAAGAGATGTGCGTAGCACAGACAGGAATGTCTGTGCTACCGCTGATAATTAAAAAACCTTCGGAAGGTTCAAAGCCCGGTAATTTTTTAATTTTATAGTATTTTTCTCAATACTTTACGCATTCTGGAAAACAACTTTTCCGCCGACAATTGTAGCAAGAACGTCTATTTGCATATCGGGTTCGTTTTGTAATAAATAGGGATTAGCGGAAAGAACAGTTATATCGGCTGTTTTGCCGACTTCGAGGCTTCCGAAATGGGCGAATTCGTTGTGAATTTTGTGAGGAGCGACGCAATACGCATCGAGTGCCTCGAAAATGGAAAGCCGTTCGCCGGGGTAGAGAACGGTTCCGTCCAGAGATGCTTTGCGAGTAAGAAAAGAGCGAATGCCTTCGATAACAGATGGCTTCTCGATGGGGAAGTCGCTGCCGGCTATGATGGTTGCACCCTGTTGAATGAACGATTCCCAGAGATACGAAAAACGAAGCCGCGAGCCAATTCTACGCTGAGCCATACCGTTAGTGTCGGAGGTGTAATGATACGGCTGGACAGATGCAACAACATTAAGCTTTGCAAATCGTGGCAAATCGTTCGGCAGAACCATTTGAGCGTGTTCGATACGAATTGTTCCACGCCCGCCGAGCAAACTATCGGAGCGAAGCTTTTCGGCAACGTTCAAAGCAGTGTGCACAGCTGCATCGCCAATTGCGTGAATTGCAATGTCGAAACCGCTTATAATTCCGCGTTTAGCACGGTTCAGAAGTGTATTTTCGTCAAGCAGGAGAAATCCGCTTTTGGTTTCATTATCGTCGTAGCCGCGGGAAAGAGCCGCACCATAAGAGCCTAAAGCACCATCAAGAAAATATTTGAGCCCCTGCACTTTGAAATAACTGCCTTTGTATGGGAGGACGCAGTCGCGCAACCATTCGTTGTTTTGAGCGCGAACAAACGATTTCACGCGAATTGGCATCTCGCCGTTTGTTTCCAGTTCGTTGAAAATTGGGACGAAGCGGGTTTCGGTGTCCATATCGTGAGCCTGGGTAATTCCGAAACGAGCAAGTTCAGCAAGAGCAATTTTAATGAATTCAGAGTATTGCTCGTCTGAATAATCGGGAATATGTTTTTCGACAAGAGCCATAGCATTGTCGATAAGCATTCCGGTTGGCTTACCGTCGTAGGAACGGACAATTTCGCCGCCTTGTGGGTTTTGGGTAAGTTCGTTAATACGGGCAATTTCGAGAGCAGCGGAATTAACAAGAGCAGAGTGTCCGTCCTGCCGGGTTAGATAAACAGGAGTGTTGGGAAAAGCTTCGTCGAGCGCCTCTTTTGTTGGGAGCGAGCGGTCAGCCCAGTTTTCGTGGTTCCAGCCGAAGGCAGTAATCCATTGCCCGCGGAATAATTTTGTATTTCGCAATTTTGCGATGCAGTCCTGTATGCTTT
>JAKIZO010000028.1:2256-16671 GCA_022707965.1 Bacteroidota bacterium | reverse complement strand
CGAAACTTCCGCAAGCCTCATTCCGTAGCCCGCAATATGACCGTGGCAATCGACAAACCCTACAACTGCCGCAGCATCAGGCGGAAATTCCAAGTTGCGACCATCGATGATGATTTCCAGATTGTCCGAGTGGGATATTTCAGTGATAATCCCGCGTTCTATAACGAATTTTCTGCTTAAAGCAAGCATAATTTTCAAACTATGGACACTTAAACAATGAAAATATAATGAAAATTTGTTAAAAGTAATACAAAATTTAAATAATAACCAGCAAAATTTTCTTTTGTAAAATAAAATGAAAAACTTATATTTGTAATCTTAAAATTATGTAAATAATAAAATTGAGAACGAAAAATGGCTAAACAGCAAACATTCGGCGATACGCTTAAGAAAAAGAAAGTAGACGAAAAGATTAGCGTTAAAATTATCAAAGGTTATCGCAGCGAAACAGGAACAACACGCTTCCTGGAAAAATTCGTAAAAGTTGATACTTTAGACCAGATTAACAATATTGACATTAGTAAATAAAATAAATAGGTCGAGAAAATGAAAAAAGGAATTCATCCATACTATCATACTGTTGAAGTTGTGATGACTGATGGAACAACTTTTAAAACTCGTTCCTGCATAAACAAGGACCGTTTGGTGCTGGATATCGACTCGAAATCGCATCCATTCTACACAGGCAAGCAAGTGCTTGTGGATACCGCAGGACGTGTTGACCGCTTCAATAAGCGTTTCGAAAAATCAAAATCAATGATGGAAGCAAGGAGGAAATAATAAAATGAACGCAATCTATCCAATGCAAACAAACAGCAATTTCAAGAACAACAAGCAACGCACCGTTCGCAAAAAGCAAAATCCATTGAAAGATGCAAAAGTTGTAGATTATCTTGATGTGAAACTATTGCAGAAATTTACAAACGACCAGGGAAAAATTCTTCCTCGCCGTATCACAGGAGTTACTGCATATCAGCAACGTCAAATTGCAAAAGCAATTAAGCACGCACGCCATCTGGCATTGATGCCATTTGTCGCTCAGGATATTGCATAAAATTTTGCTATATTCGAAATTGCTTTTCCGAAAGGAAATTCATAAATTTTAGTTATGGTTGTAGGGGATGTCTTGGACAAGCCCCTACGTTGTTTTATTATCCTTCGGAAGGTTAAGGCGATTTATTGCGATTACCATTTACATTACACAAGCAGGAATGTCTGTGCTACCGCTTATAATTAAAAAAACTTCGGAAGGTTCAAAGCCTGTTAATTACGAGACAATTAGAAAAAAATAATATTATTTCCCGCCGTGAGGATTGCACAGACAGGAATGTCTATGCTACCGCTTATAATTAAAAAACCTTCGGAAGGTTTCAAACCTTCCGAAGGTTCAAAGGCTTGTTTACTAAATGAATAAAATAAAATGTTTTTCGTCTAAATAAGTAGAAATTTCGACGTGAATGCTAATAATAAACAGTTAGAGTGCGAAAAATTAAGTTGGAATATAACGTTAATGTTTGTAAATGCAAGAGAAAGAAAGAAATAGCCGAAGCGCATTGCTTGAGATGAATTTTTGGCATTATATTTTCTAACAAAAATTGCTGAATAAAGATTTTTAAGTATTTGACGATAAATGTAATTGGAGGAAAATAATGGCAGAAGAAAAACAACAGGGCGAAGAGGTCGTTCAAGAACCTTTAAAGAAAGAGAAGAAATCGTTGGGCGTCTCGTTACCATTGATGATTGGAGCTGCGGCGGGAATTTTGGTTATTATTGTGCTCGGTGTGATTTTAGGTGTTTTCTTTGCATCGAAATTTATGGGTGTCCAGCACGCGGGTGGAGAAGGTGAAAAAGGCAAAACCGAGAAGGTATCGAAAGCAAATGCTGAAGGTGAGGACGAGGATTATTTAGCAAAGCTTGAAGATATTATTTTAATTGAAACAGGAAGAATTACAACAAACCCGAAAGGTGCGGCATCTGTTTTTGTTGTGGTCAATTTCGGTTTTGAGTTCAGGCTGATGGATAAGGACAATAAGGAATTAAAAACACTGGTTAGTGAAGGTGCTGTTAATATGGAGCATCCCGTAATTAAAAAAATGATGGCAAGAATTCGCAGCACATTGAACAAAATGATTGCTTCATACACAAAAGAAGAGTTGCTCGAAAAAAGACACGAAATACCGGAGCTGGTAAAGAAAGAATTACGCCCAATTTTCCGTGATTATGAATTGCAATTAATAAATGTTACTATACAAGAATTCATTATACAAGAATAGATTATGGCAGATGTTTTATCACAACACGAAATAGATAGTCTGCTCAGTGAAATGTCGAGCGGACGAGTGGCTGTCGATGATGTCCTTAGCGGAAAATACGCCAAAGGAGAAGTTTCCAACTACGACTTCCGCCGCCCGAACCGAATTTCAAAAAATCAGGTGCGTACTTTAAGTTCGGTTCACGAAAGCTTTGCGGAAGTGTTCGGCTATTATCTTGTTTCAAAGCTGCAAACGGTTGTTTCGATTACTGTAACATCTGTCGACCAGCTTTTCTATAGCGAGTATATACTGTCGGTGTCGAACCCAAGTTGTCTATACGTGTTCGATATAGTGGGGACGGACGGGAGTGGTATTCTGGAAGTAAGCCCGCAGCTTGCACTGACAATAGTCGAACGTCTGCTTGGTGGTTCGGCAGAGCAGATGCCAAAAACTCGCACAATAACACCAATCGAGCAGGCGGTGGTTCGCGGTATTATCGAGCACGCACTATCGGACCTTAGAAATGCCTGGCGTTCGATTGCAGAAATTGATTTTCGCTTCCAGCGATTAGAGATGGAAGCGGACTTTGTTCAGGTGGCGCCCGCATCGGAAATTGTAATCGTTGTTTCGTTCGATGTGAATGTTGGGGTGCATACATTTTTGATGAACCTGTGTTTTCCGACTTTCGCACTTGAAGAAGTGCTCGCAAAGCTTAATCGCCAGCAGGTAACAACAACAGTAGGGCGTCAATCGCCAAAACGTATGCGTGAAAATATGCAAATTCTTAATCAGCAAATTTCTACAACTTACTTACCTATAATTGCTGAATTAGGAAAAACCTCAATTACTGTTGGCGATTTGATGGAATTGAAGGTGGGCGATGTAATTAAGTTAAAAAAGCGAGTTAATGAAGAAATTGAGATTATCATTGGCGGGAAACGCAAACTTGCAGGGCGCCCGGGTTCGGTCGATGGCAAACGCGCTGTCCGCATCACTCGTCCATTGACCGAGGAAGACCTTGTTGAAGAAGATATTTCATATAAACCTAAGGAATAGAACCTATGACAATGACACAGGAAGAAATTGATGCTCTCATTGCCGGTGGAGCCCTCGAATCGGAGGAAACCCCGGAAGTAGAGCAGGAGGCAGTGGAAGCCGAGAGTGCCGAATTTGGTGAACTAAAACTCGGCTCTGCCGATACTATATATTCGCCGCTCGACCCGAAACTCGAACTATTGTATGATTTGCAACTGCCCGTCTCTATTGAGTTAGGGCGGACTAATATGCTTATTCGCGATATTTTGAGATTGGGACGTGGCTCTGTTATCGAGTTCGACAAACTTGTCAGCGAGCCGGTCGACGTTCTCATTAACGGGAAGAAAGTTGCCGAAGGTGAAGTGGTCGTTATCGATAAGCACTTCGGTATTCGTATCACAACATTGGTTGACCCAACCGATAGATTACGCGGTTTGCGTAAGTAATTGATTTTTTGAACCAGGGAAGGAGATTGCTATGGATGGCGCTATTCTTAAATCTTTTGCTATTTTGCTTGCAAGTGTGGCAATTGTTTTTTTAGTGCTTACACTTATCAAAAAATATTCGAACAAATTCATTAATCAGCCAAATAAATTCCCCTTGAAAATTCTGGCAAAACTGCCACTCGGGCAGAAAAGTTTTCTGTGTGTTGTCGAAGCTGATGGGAAAACCCTGCTTATAGGTGTTACCGACAAAAGCATAAACCTGATTTCTGAATTAAAAGATGAGTTTGATTATACAAACATAGATTTAAAGCAAATCGCAAGTAAAGCAAAAAGAACGAAAACTCCCGAAATCGAAAAGCAAAGCAAAGAGTTGTCATTTATGAACTTCCTTAAAGATTCAATTGGATTACGTTCGCGTGAAAATTGATTTTTCTATTTCATTAATTTTTACTAAATTTGTTATCTTAATAAGATAATAATAATTAAGGGTATAAAAATGTACACTTTTTTGACAATACTATTGCTTTTAATTTCAATTTTGCTTATTGCTGTGGTGCTTATCCAACCTGGGAAAGGTGATATGATTGCGGGATTGGGAGGATTGAGCGGCACTTTCTCGTCGATGTTTGGCAGTCGTCGAGCAATGGACTTGTTGCAAAAAATTACAATTGGCTTGGCAGCTGCGATTGCTATTATCGTGCTTGTTATTAATATGTTCCTTGTTGGACCGAAAGAGGTTATCGAAAAGCCCGTAATTGAAGGAACGGAAGTACCAATGCAGCAAGCACCAATTCCAAATCAAATGCCAAACGCACCTGCTCCAAACAATTAATAAATCAATGTGAAAGATTATGTAAGAACCTTCGGAAGGTTTTTTATTCCGAAGGTTTTTTATAATGGTAGCACAGACATTCCTGTCTGTGGTCAAACTGCGAACGAAATAGTAGCGAACAAAAAAGCCTACTCTTTGAACTTTCGGAAAATTCAACTGAAAAAGATAGTTCCGCCGTTTTTACATTTTCTTGCGTTTCACAAGGTAGCTCGAAAGTGCGTGGTCGTAACTTAAAGAAGTGTCGAGCAGATTGTAATCAATCTGGTGGTTCAGGCACTCTTTTTTCAGGAAATCGATATAATCATTTACCGCATTTTTGTAAGCGAGCTGAATTTGGTAAGGGTTGGTGAGCATTGTTTCGCCTGATTCCATATCGACGAAATTTGCGGGGGCACCGATTTTGAAATCAATTTCGCGGGGGTCGAGGACGTGGAAGACAATCACTTCGTGCTTTTTGTGGCGGAAGTGTTTTAGTGCGGTCAGAATATCGTCGGGATTATCAAAAAAATCGCTAAAAACAATAACAAGCCCACGGCGACGAATTTTTTCGGCAAGAAGGTTCAAAGCAGAAGCCGTTCCTGTATCATTTGCAGGCGTGTTTTGCTCCAAGGTTTTCAGAATTTGACGCATATACGAAGGCTTGGAATTAGGCGGCAGAAAAGTGCGAATGCCATTGTCGAAAAGAGTAAGCCCGATGGCATCTCTTTGCTGTATCATTAGCAAGGACAAAGCAGCGGCAAGATATGCTGAATACTCGTATTTCGAAATATTCCCGTTCGATGCATAAGCCATCGAACGACTTGCATCAATTGCAATTGTGCAGCGTAAGTTTGTTTCTTCCTGAAATTCCTTTACGTAATATTTGCCCGTGCGTGCGAACACTTTCCAATCAAGATATTTTATTTCATCTCCGGGTCGGTACGCGCGATGTTCGGCAAATTCTACGCTGAAACCGTGATATGGCGAACGATGCAAGCCGGTGATGAACCCTTCGACTACAAGCCGCGCGATAAGCTCCAAATTCCCAACTTTTGCAACAGTTTTCGGGTCTAAATACTTACGGTAATCATTCATCTTTTACTCGACGCCAACGTTTAGTTCCACATAACCACACAGCACGGCTTTAAGTTTGTCGCCCGCAGCAATTGGTCCAACACCTTCGGGTGTGCCTGTAAAAATAATATCGCCTTCTTCCAGATAATACACAGACGATAGAAAAGTAATGAGTTCTTCCACGCTACGCTCCATTTGCGAGGTGTTTGCTTTTTGGCGAAGAGTGCCATTCTGATAGAACTCAATATCGAAAAAGTTGGAAGCAATCTCGCTTGCGGGAACAATTTGCGAGATAGGCGCACTTGTCGAAAATCCTTTTGCAATAGCCCACGGGTGACCTTTGCTTTTTGCATCTGCTTGAAGGTCGCGCATAGTAACATCTATTCCAACACCATAGCCCGCAATGAAATCCTTTGCCTGTTCTTTCGAGATATTGTGGCAGTCCTTGCCAATTACGGCAATAAGTTCGCATTCGTAATGAACATTACGGGAAATCTTCGGCAGAATTATATTTTCGCCATCATAAATAATCGAAGACGGCGGCTTGATAAAAATAATCGGAGAAGTTGGCACCGCCGAACCCATTTCGAGTGCGTGTGCAGCATAGTTCTGACCAACGCAGTATGCCACGCCCGCTTGCAATGAATTGCCGTTTGTGAAAAATAGTTTCTTTCGCATAATTGCCGATTGTTAAAAACTTATAAGACTGTTTGTAACCCAAATAATTTTATTTGGATAAAGCATTTGATAATTGCAATAGAATATCCTCGTTATAGTGTTTTGATTGCAACTGCAAGCCAATAGGCAATCCATCAGCAGACGACCCCGCAGGAAACGAAATAGCGGGTATTGCCGCAAGATTTGCTGAAATTGTAAACAAATCAGAATAATACATAGCAATCGGGTCGTTTATTTTTTCTCCAATTTTAAATGGAGGTGTTGGAGTTGTCGGCATAAGCAGAACATCTACTTCATTGAAAATTCTGTTGTAGTCGTCGTAAATCAAGCGGCGGGCTTTTTGTGCCTTTGTGTAGTAAGCATCGTAATAGCCCGACGAAAGCACAAAGGTGCCAAGCATAATGCGGCGTTTCACCTCCATACCGAAGCCTTCGGAACGAGTGCGTGTAACGAAGTCGTCTTCGCCTTCTGCTCGGAAACCATAGCGAACACCATCATAACGCGAAAGGTTGGACGATGCTTCCGCCGTTGCTAATATATTATAAGTCGGTATCCATATTTTCGGATTTGTCAGCGAAATTACTCGCGGTTCGCCACCAAGCGATTTAAGCTTTTCCACATAGAAATTATAAGCATCTATAATATCAGTTGAACAATTATTCAATAATTCATTGCTAATTACTCCGAAAGTAAATTTTTCGGGCGAATTCGATAATCTATCGAAGGTTTGCGATGGTGGCATATTCGCGCAGGTGCTATCTTTTGCATCGGCGCCAGAAATTACATCAAGCATTCGAGCAGTATCGGCTGCATCAGCAGAAAGAATGCCGATTTGGTCCAGCGACGAAGCGAAAGCAACAAGCCCCCAGCGGGAAATACGTCCGTAGGTTGGTTTAAGCCCAATAGTCCCGCAAAAAGCAGCAGGTTGGCGCACCGAACCGCCTGTATCCGAACCCAGTGCAACGTGGCAAAGTCCCGCAGCGACAGCCGCCGCCGAACCACCCGACGAACCGCCCGGCGTATATTCGTTATTGATAGGATTTAGCACATTCCCGAAATAGGAAGTTTCGTTCGAACTTCCCATAGCAAATTCGTCGAGGTTTGTTTTGCCGATTATGATAGCGCCCTCAGCCATCAAGCGTTCCACAGCAGTTGCATCATAGATAGGCTCGAAATTTTCAAGCATACGTGAGGCACAGGTGGTGCGAATACCTTTTGTCGAGATATTGTCTTTGACGGCAACTATCATACCTTCGAGCTTGCGAGGGTTTCCCTCCGAGAAACGTTTATCGCTTTCAGCAGCTTGGGCAAGTGCTTTTTCGCCGCAAACAGTAATGAAAACATTTAAATGCTTATTTTTTTCGATATTATCTAAAATTTCTCTGGTAAAATCAACGCAAGTTGTCTCTTTTTTCTGGATTTTCTCTAAAAAATCACTGTATTTTATCATTTTCCTGAATTCCTTGATTATTATTTATCTGTGTTTCTTGATTTTTTGGTAATTCCTGACGAATTAAATTTTCAGGTTTAATAGATGCATCGCTTACGTTGTTTTCAATTTCTTTCTTGACAACGTTTATTTCGTCGGAAACTTCGTGCTGAATTTTGCTAATTTGCGATTGAATTTCAGATTGAGCCTGACGGAACTGCCGAATACCTTTTCCCATAAATCGAGCGACTTCGGGTATTTTCTTCGGACCGAAAAGAATAATAATAGCAAGCAAAATTAGCAGGAGTTCGCTGCCACCAACATCAAACACAGTGATGCCCCCTATGGTTCAATCTTTTTGTTATCCTTGTTTTCATCTTCGTCGATGGACGAAGCTTTTTTGAATTCTTTGATACCAGTTCCCAGCCCACGCATAAGTTCCGGGATTTTTTTTGCACCGAAAAGGACAACGATAATGAGCAAAATGATTAGTATTTCAGAAAAACCAAGAGAGCCCATAAAAGCTAATGCCTCCATAACAACCTTTATTTAGAATGAATATAATTAGCAATTGATTTAAAGATAATAAGTCCGTCGTCGCAACCAAGAATTTTGTCTGAATAGCGTTCGGGGTGTGGCATCATACCTAACACATTACCTTTTTCGTTTATTATGCCGGCAATATTATTGATTGAACCGTTAGGATTGGCTGCGTCGGTAATTTCGCCTTGCTCGTTTGAGTAGCGGAAGACAATTTGATTGTTGTCTTCCAGGCGTTTGATTGTGTCCGCATCAGCGAAATAGTTGCCTTCCCCGTGAGCAATTGGAATACGCAGCGTAGCATTTTTCTCGATTAAGTTCGTAAATGGTGTAGTTGTGTTTTCCACGCGAAGCCACGTGTCCTTGCAAATAAACCGCATATTAGTATTGCGAAGAAGCACTCCTGGCAAAAGTTGCGCCTCGGTAAGTATTTGGAAGCCATTGCAAATTCCAACGACAAGTCCGCCGCGGCTGGCAAAATCAACGACCGACCTCATTATCGGCGAAAATCGAGCAATAGCACCGCATCGCAGGTAATCACCATAGGAAAAACCACCGGGAATAATAATGCAATCTATATCATCTGGAATTTGTGTGTCCTTATGCCAGAGATTTACAACTTGCTCGCCCAGACAAGTTTGAGTTGCGAAAATTGCATCGTGGTCGCAATTTGAACCAGGAAATGTAATTACGCCAAATTTCATTACTTATATTTCCTTCAATTCAATAAAATGATCTTCGATAATAGGATTGGCAATAAGTTGCTTGCAAGCTTTATCGATAATTTCGAAGGCTTGCTCTTGTGTTTCGGCAGAAATTTCTGTTGTAACGAAACGACCTATGCGAACGTGGGCTATTTCGGGAATGCCCATAGAATGCAATGCGTTTTCGACAGTTTTGCCCTGAACATCAAGTATGCCTTCGCGTAATGTAATTTTAATTTCGGATTTGAACTTTTTCATTATTCTTGCTCAATTAATTATAAATAAGTCTTTACAAATTAATAAAAAAAATAAAATTATCCTAATTGACAAAAGAACATAAAAAAATATGAAAAAATTATGAAAAATAATTTGCATATATAATTATTTTTTGTTAACTTATTAACAGAAGTTCATTCCTGAGTATTTTCATTCAAAGTCGCCGAGCGACTTTTACACCTCAAATTTTAATTGACTTGTTTACTATTTTTGTTGTTTTCTATGAGATTAGAATTTATACTTAGTCCGAAGGAATTGCGGTTTTCCATTCCAATCAACTACAATTATTTGCTTTTCAGTTCAATTGCAAGTATTCTTTACTATTCGCCTGTCAAATTTCATTCCTGGGTTTCCGACAACCAGAAATCCAATCGAATTTTGCCCAACAATAAGCTTTTCACATTCTCGAAATTGATATGCCCAAACTCGAAAGTTTCCCCATCTTCATATTCAGGGTTTGGTGATGTGAAGCTACTCTTCTCGGCACCAATCGAGGACGACTTAGCACCGTTAGTTATCTCGACTTTTAAATCACGCCAAGTGCTGAAAATTGAAACCAGTAACGGGTATTCGGAATTTTATTTCAAAAGCATCAAGCAATTGCCCGAACCCGAATTTCAAGACGAAAGGAAGTTCGTAATGCTTTCGCCGACAATAATTTCCAAAGTGATGTTCAGCAATGGTAACAAAATCCTGCACTTTTACAGGATTAGCGAAAGCGAAACAGCAGGTGCAATTGCATATAACTTACGTCGAAAGTACGAAATCATTCACAAAGCACAATTTAAGGGAATAATTGATGTAGAGTTCGATAGAGAGTACGTAGAAATTAAAGGTGGGAACGAAGGCGTTAGCAAGCTTGTAACTATTCGCGAAGGCTCCGTCGAAGAATACAAGCTCAAAGGATTTATCGCACCTGTTACAATTCGCAGCGAACCGGAAATTCTACGAATTGCTTATCAGTGCGGCATTGGCGAATTCAACTGCCTCGGGCTCGGAATGCTCGAAACTGTCCTTGCAAAACCAAATAAAAGCACTGAAATGATTGAGAAAAACTCATTCAGAAGAAAAGAAAAAATGGAATGCATACCTGTTTGATTAAATAATCTGGTAGCACAGATATTCCTGTCTGTGCAATGCTTATGTCTCTTAATCACCTTAACCTTCCGAAGGTTTAGAACCTTCGGAAGGTTTTTATATTGAGAAGGTTTTCATAATTCCGAAGGTTTCCCTATCACTTTCGGTGAAGTACCAATGGAATTATCGACCACCATCTATTCGCGTTCGGCGAACCAGATTTGGTCAAGAATATCGTCGAATTTGAAAACGCCCTTTTTACCATTAATCCAGGAAGCTGCAAGCAAAGCGCCCGCAGCAAATGCTTCGCGGTTTTTGGCATTGTGTGTAAGTTCGATTGTATCCACAGGTGAATCTATCGTTACAGTGTGCTTGCCTAAATAATCGCCTGCGCGTATACTCGAAATTTGAAGCATCTCGGGCAAAATTGCTCCTTCGGGGTTACCATAAAGAAGCTGGTCTTTGTGTTTAAACTCGCGTAAAATTATCTCGCCAAGTGTTATTGCTGTGCCTGATGGGGCATCCTTCTTGCGTTTGTGGTGCGTTTCGACAATGAAAATATCATAGCCCGGCGCCAAATTTATTAATTTGGAAGCAACTTGCAAAATTTTCATAAAAATGTTCATTCCAATTGAAAAATTCGGGCTCCATAGCATTCCTACATCATACTTCTTTACTATGTTGGTTACCAATTCTAAGCTATCATACCAGCCGGTCGCACCAATTACGAAATTTTTCCCGTTTTTTGCAAGAACACAAGCATTATCATAAACGGCACGACCAATAGAAAAATCAATCGCAACATCAAAATTGAAATTTGTTTCCTCCGAAATAGGATTATCAATATCGTATTTTGCGACAACTTCGAAACCGTTGCTCAACGCAGCTTTCTCGATTTCGTGACCCATTGCCCCATAACCAATAATTGCTAATTTTGGAAGTTCAGCGCTCATAAATTCTCCTTGAATAAACATTAGGTCAATTTAAACTTTAAACGTATTTTTCATTGAAATAGTATAATTTTCTTAAATTCGGATAAAAATAATCGTATTTTTGTAACGTCAATTTACTTAATTGAACGATAAATTATATTTTTACGATGATAAAATTATCAAAAAAAGTTGAATATGCAATCTTGGCACTGCAATACATTGCAGAAAATAGTTCGAAAACAAACACAGCAAAAGAAATTGCTGAAAATTTGACTTTGCCCTACGAGTTTTTGTCGAAACTTTTGCAAACATTGATGAAAAAAGGTTTGCTTGTCTCCCAGCTGGGGGTAAAAGGCGGTTATAAATTAGCTAAACAAATAAGTGAAATTACAGTAGAAGAATTGATGAACGCTCTCGACGAACGTTCAAACATTGTTGATTGTGCCGACGGCGACAGCAACTGCTGCTCACGCACTGAAATTTGCGATATTCGTAGCCCGATTATGAACTTGCAAGAGCAAATAAACAACATTTTTAAAAATACCACAATTGCCAATTTGAAAAACAATCTATAGGTTATCAATTATGGAAGAGAACAATAATATTCTTGATAATATTGCAGAAAGTGAATATAAATACGGCTTTGTTTCGAACATCGAGCAGGAACTTGCCCCGAAAGGCTTGAACGAAGACGTAATTCGCTTTATTTCTGCAAAGAAGAACGAACCCAGCTTCTTGCTCGAATGGCGTTTGCGTGCTTTTCGCCACTGGCAAAAGATGAAAGAACCCAACTGGGCAAAGGTAAAATATCCACCTATTGATTATCAGGATATACACTATTACGCAGCACCTAAAAATTTCAATAAATACAAGAGTTTGGACGAAGTTGACCCCGAAATTTTAAGAACATACGAAAAATTGGGAATTCCACTCGAAGAGCAGAAGCGGCTTGCAGGCGTGGCAGTCGATGCTGTGCTTGATAGCGTTTCTGTTGCAACAACCTTCAAGGAAAAGCTGAATGAACTGGGAATAATTTTCTGCCCCATTTCCGAAGCAGTGCATACTCACCCCGAACTTGTAGAAAAATACTTGGGAAGTGTCGTTCCATACACAGATAACTATTTTGCGGCGCTTAATTCGGCTGTGTTCAGCGATGGTTCGTTCGTTTATGTGCCGAAAGGGGTGCGCTGCCCGATGGAACTTTCGACATATTTCCGTATAAATGCATCATCGACAGGGCAATTTGAACGCACTTTGATTATTGCAGATGAAGGCAGTTACGTAAGTTACCTGGAAGGTTGCACTGCACCTATGCGCGACGAAAATCAGCTTCACGCCGCAGTTGTCGAACTCATAGCTCACAAAAATGCAGAAATAAAATACTCTACCGTCCAGAATTGGTATCCCGGCGATAAAGAAGGCAAAGGCGGAATTTACAACTTCGTTACCAAACGTGGTTTGTGCGAAGGCGAAAATTCAAAAATAAGCTGGACGCAAGTCGAAACAGGTTCGGCTATTACCTGGAAATACCCAAGCTGCGTCCTCAAAGGCGACAATTCGGTTGGCGAATTCTATTCTGTTGCTCTGACAAACAATTTTCAGCAGGCAGACACAGGCACAAAGATGATTCACTTAGGTAAAAACACCAAAAGCCGCATCGTATCGAAAGGTATTTCGGCGGGACGCAGCGACAATAGCTACCGCGGTCTTGTGAAAATTAGCAAGAAGGCGGACGGCGCTCGCAATTTCTCGCAGTGCGATTCGCTGCTGCTGGGCGATAAGTGCGGCGCTCACACCTTCCCTTACATCGAAGTTGCCAATAAAACAGCTATTGTCGAACACGAAGCAACAACTTCGAAGATTTCCGAAGATATTATCTTTTATCTCAACCAGCGCGGAATATCGACAGAAGACGCTGTTGCTTTAATTGTTCACGGCTACGCCAAGGAAGTGCTGAATAATCTTCCGATGGAATTTGCCGTCGAAGCAAAGAAATTGCTTTCAGTTAGTTTGGAAGGTTCGGTTGGATAGTTAATTAATAATTAGTATAAAGGATTTAAAAATGGCATTGTTATCAATAAAGAATTTAAAAGCAAAAATCAACGAAACAGAAATTTTGCACGGTATCAATTTAGAGATTAATCCAGGCGAAACACACGCAATTATGGGACCTAACGGTTCGGGCAAAAGCACACTTGCGTCGGTGCTTGCAGGCAAGCCTGGATACGAAGTAACAGATGGCGAAGTGCTTTTCAACGGGAAAAACTTGCTCGAAATGCCACCCGAAGTGCGTGCACGCGAAGGAATGTTCCTTGCATTTCAGTATCCCGTCGAAATTCCTGGCGTTTCGAATACAAATTTGATTAAATCTGCTGTCAATGAAATTAGAAAATATAGAAATTTAGAACCGCTCGACGCTTTTGATTTTATCTCGATGATTAAAGAAAAAGCCGCAATGGTCGAAATTGAGCAATCTTTTCTGAACCGCTCTGTTAATCTATCAATATCCAGCAATGAAGTATTTCAGATGGCTATGCTCGACCCCGTGCTTGCAGTGCTGGACGAAACAGATTCAGGGCTGGATATTGATGCTCTTCGCATTGTCGCTAACGGTGTGAATAAGCTTCGCCGCAATGATAATGCGTTCCTTGTGATTACTCACTACCAGCGTTTGCTCAACTACATTGTTCCTGATTACGTTCACGTTCTCTATAAAGGGCGAATTGTGAAGTCTGGCGGCAAAGAACTTGCACTCGAACTCGAAGAGAAAGGCTATGACTGGATTAAAGACTAACGCAGGTGTAGAAATGGAAATCAAAAGTAAATTCATAGAGAATTTTGCTAACAAGTTCGACACGCACCTCGAAGCGTCCAACTTGCCCGATGAAATTGCTCGCTTCAAGGCAAAGGCTTTCGAGCGTGTGCTTGCGGAACAGCTTCCCACCCCAAAAATGGAAGCCTGGAAATACGCTAATCTCGCATTTTTGAATAAATACAATTTTGAATTGGCGGCTCTGCCTACTCTTGATTGCAAAACAGTTGATAAATTTACCTTTCAGGGCTTAAAAGCAAATGTGCTTGTTTTCAACAACGGCAAATTTTGCAAAGAATTTTCGATAATTATCGACGATGGTCTGGAAATAGGCACTCTTACGCAAGCT
>JAKIZO010000028.1:0-2157 GCA_022707965.1 Bacteroidota bacterium | reverse complement strand
CTCAATAATGGATTTGCGGGAAACATTAAGTTCGAGCTTTCAGACGATGTGTTCACCAATCTGAATTCAGCATTTTTCGAGGATATTACCTTCATCAGAATTAAGAAACACGCAGTCGTCGAGCATCCCGTGCATCTACTGCAAATTTTCGATGGCAATTTGTCGCAAACTTCGATTTTCCCAAGGACTTATATTTCCATAGAAGAAAATTCGCAGTCGAAATTCATTGAAACTTACCAAAAAATTGGTGAATTCGACACCTTTTCGGCAAGTTTCACTGAAATTAGAATTGCCCCTTCTGCTCGTTTCGACTTCATAAGAACGCAAATTTTGCCAGACAATCATATTTTGATTGGTCGAACAAACGTCGAGCAGGACAGAAATTCCGTTTTCAACGATATAACTTTTACTCTGGACGGGAAATTTGTCCGAAACAATCTTAATACGAAGTTCGTCGGCGAATATGCCGAAACGCATTATTACGGCTTTTATTTCGCCGATAAAAGCAACTACATTGATAATCATACTTTTATGGACCACTCGCTTCCAAATTGCTTTAGCAACGAGATTTACAAAGGAATAATTGGCGATAGTGCCACCGCTGTATTCAACGGCAAAATATTAGTAAGACCCGACGCCCAAAAAACAAACGCTTATCAATCGAACAAGAACATATTGCTATCGGATAATGCAACAATAAACGCAAAGCCCGAACTTGAAATTTACGCCGACGATGTGAAATGTTCGCACGGTGCAACTTCGGGAACACTCGACGAAGAACAGTTGTTCTATCTGCGTGCACGTGGTATTAGTTACGAAAATGCACGGAATTTGCTACTTGCGGCTTTCGGCGAAGAAATTATTGAAAAAATAGAAATCCCGCAGGTGCAAACTATGCTATCAGAACTGTTTGAAAGCAAACTTGCAGGAAAACTACAATGAGCAATATTGATGAAAGATTATTAGAAATTCGTCAGGATTTTCCTGTGCTAAATCGGCTTGTGTATGGCAAACCGCTGGTGTATCTTGATAATGCAGCAACAACGCAAAAGCCTAAATGCGTGATTTCTGCAATTTCCGATTACTATTTGAACTACAATAGTAATATTCACCGCGGTGTGCATCGGTTAAGTCAGGAAGCAACTGATGAATACGAAAAATCGCGTAAAATCATCAAAGAATTCATAAATGCAAAAAACGCAAGCGAGATAATTTTCACTCGCGGCACAACCGAAGGAATTAACCTTGTTGCCAATAGTTTTGTGCGTCCCCGACTGAACGAAGGCGACGAAGTGCTCATCACTTATATCGAGCATCACTCGAACATTGTTCCCTGGCAAATTGTTTGCGAGGAAACGGGTGCTAAATTAAAAGTAGCTCCAATAAACGATGCAGGCGAACTTGTTTTCGAGGAATTTGAGAAATTGCTCACTGAAAAAGTTAAATTTGTCTCGGTTGTGTACGTTTCGAATTCGCTCGGAACGATTAATCCTATTGAGGAAATTATAAAAAAAGCACACTCGAAGGGAATACCTGTGCTAATTGATGCCGCACAAGCAATACAGCACATCAAAATAGACGTTCGCGCGCTGGGTTGCGATTTTCTGGCGTTTTCCGGACACAAGATATACGGACCGACGGGCATCGGAGTGCTTTACGGCAAGGAGGAGCACCTCGAAAAAATGCGTCCGTATCAGGGCGGTGGCGATATGATTAAATCTGTTTCGTTCGAGCGAACTATTTACAACGATTTGCCATACAAATTCGAAGCGGGAACGCCGAATATAGAAGGTGCTATCGGGCTTGGCAAAGCAATCGAGTATGTGGATCAGATTGGCTTCGATTTTATTGTTGAGCACGAAAGTCAGTTGCTCAAATACGCCCACGAAAAATTATCCGAAATAGATGGATTAAAAATAATTGGAACTGCCTCACGCAAGGCAAGTGTTGTTTCGTTTGTGCTCGATAATGTGCACCCGCACGATGTCGGGACTATGCTTGATGTAGATGGGGTTGCCGTTCGCACTGGACACCATTGCACAGAGCCAATAATGCGGCGGTTCGGTGTGCCTGCTACAACTCGTGCATCGTTTGCATTCTACAACACCAGGCAAGAAATTGATATATTGGCACAATCTATTCAAAAAGTAATAAAAA